>JBBQJR010000005.1:0-24873 GCA_038326125.1 Chthoniobacterales bacterium | reverse complement strand
GGAGGACACGAATAATGGCCGGCCACGCTGCAACTCACACGAGCGAAGACGGAGTGGTGGTGCTGCACTGTCCGCCGGAACTCGAGCGCGAGCCGCTCGTGAAGAACGACCGTTCGCTGCACTGGATCACGGAAAATGTGTCCGTCATTTGCGAGGAGCGCACGCGCCGGTGGTGGTGGATTGCGTTCTTCATCTTCTCGCCCATCGCCGTGCTCGTGCCGCTGCTGCTCGGCTACCAGGTCTCAAACGGCGTCGGCGTGTGGGGTGAAAATCAGCCGTTTGGCTGGGCATGGGACATCACGAATTTCGTCTTTTGGATCGGCATCGGCCACGCGGGCACGCTCATCTCGGCGATCCTTTTTCTCACTCGGCAAAAGTGGCGCACGTCGATCAATCGAGCGTCCGAGGCGATGACGCTTTTCGCCGTGATGTGCGCGGGACTTTATCCCGGCTTTCACGTCGGTCGCGTTTGGAAAGCGTGGTACCTTTTCCCGATCCCGAACTGGAACGGTTTGTGGCAAAACTATCGCTCGCCGCTGCTGTGGGACGTGTTCGCAGTGTCCACGTATTTCACTGTGTCGGTGCTGTTCTGGTACGTCGGTCTCATCCCCGATCTCGCGATGATGCGCGACCGCGCACGGTCGAAGATCAAGCAGTGGGCGTACGGCATCGCGGCCGTCGGCTGGCGCGGCGGCAACCGCCACTGGCAGCATTACGAGATGGCGTACCTGCTCCTCGCGGGGCTCTCCACGCCGCTCGTGCTCTCGGTGCATTCCATCGTGTCGTTCGACTTCGCCACGTCCATCGTCCCCGGCTGGCACACCACGATTTTTCCGCCGTACTTCGTCGCGGGCGCGGTCTTTGGCGGGTTCGCGATGGTGCTCACGCTCATGCTGCCCGCGCGGCTTTTGTATCCGCAGATTGACGACATGATGACGCGGAACCACGTGGACAAGATGACGAAAATCATCCTGCTCACCGGCTCCATCGTCGGCTACGCGTACCTGATGGAGCTGTTCATCGCGATGGTGTACTCCGGCCACTTTTACGAATACAACGCCTTCTACAATCGCGCGACCGGCTGGTACTACTGGCACTACATCGCGATGATGACGTGCAACGTGATCGTGCCGCAGATTTTTTGGTTCAAGGCGATGCGGCGGAATTACATCGTCGTTTTCATCGCCTGCCAGTTCGTGAATGCGGGCATGTGGTATGAGCGCTTCGTGATCATCGGCACCACGCTCGCGCAGGATTTCCTGCCGTCCTCGTGGGGCCACTACACGCCGTCGTGGGTCGAGGTGTTCACGTTCATCGGCACGTTCGGTTTCTTCATCACGGCGTTCCTGCTTTTCATGCGCTTCCTGCCGATGATTTGCGCATTTGAAGTAAAGGCCGTGAAGCCCGAGGCCGATCCGCACTTTGACCAGCAGGGTCAGCCGGTTCACAACACACCGAAGGAGGCCGCGCTCCCCGCGCTCTAGCTCATGGCCACGCAAACCCGCCTCTTCGCCGTCGGTGCGGAATTCGACAGCGCCGCGCAGATTTTTCACGCCGCGGAAAAATTCCGCGACGCGGGCTACACCGCTTGGGACTGCCACACGCCGTTCCCTGTCCATGGCCTCGACAAGGCGATGGGCCTGAAAAAATCCTGGCTGTCGGCCTTCGTTTTCGTCTGCGGTCTCACGGGATTTCTCACCGGCCTCGGCCTCGTCACCATCACAAGTTTCGGCATCTATCCGATCATCGTGAACGGCAAGCCCATCGACTGGAGCCACGGCATTCGAGCGCTGCAGTTCTTCTTCCCGGTGATGTATGAACTCACGATTCTTTTCGCCGCGTTCGGCGCGACGTACGGCATGATTTTGCGCAACGGCCTGCCGCGCTTTCATCATCCGCTGTTCAACTGGAGCCGCTTCGCCAAGGTCTCCGACGACAAATTCTTCCTCGTCGTCGAGGCGCGCGACCCGCTTTTTTCCGAGGTGAAAACGAAGGCGCTGCTCGGCGAGGTCGGCGGAAAATTTGTCACGGAGGTTTTCGACAACCACTAGGCCATGCTGAAAGAATCCTTTGGAGCACTCATCATTGTCGCAGTCGTCGGCGTCGGCTTTGCCGGTTTCCGCGGGCAAAAAATGCGGCATACGCCGATCGAATGGTTCAACGACATGGCGCATCAGCCGAAGTACGAGCCGCAGCATCGCAGCGACTTTTTCGCCGACACCCGCGCGGCGCGCGTTCCCGTGCCCGGCACCGTGCCGATCGGCTTCAATCTCGAGGGCCGCTATTTTCAGACCGAGGGCAACAACCTCGTGGACGGCTTGGGCGGCTTCACGAATGCGCCGGATTACTTCAACACCGGCCGCATCGGCGATGCGTATGGCGACGGCATCCCCGAGGTGCTCGCGGCGCGCGGCGCGGCGCTGCTCGCGCGCGGGCAGCAGCGGTTTAACATCTCGTGCGCGATCTGCCACGGCACGGCGGGGCAGGGGAATGGCGTCGTGAAAAGTTTCGGTCTCGTGACCATCCGGCCGCTCGTGGATGATTTGCTGCGCGCGCAGCCGGACGGCCAGATTTTCAACACGATCACGCACGGCAAAAACACGATGGGCGCGTACGGCCCCGTGACCGCCGTCGAGGATCGCTGGGCCATCGTGGCCTACGTCCGCGCGCTGCAGACCGCGGCCGGCGCGAAGCTCGCGGACCTGCCCGCGGCGGAGCAGACGAAACTTCAGGAAGCCGAGCAGAAGCAGGCTCCGCAAGCTGAGCCGAAAAAAGTCCAGGAGCAGAAATGAGCCAGCACATTCCCGTCCCGAATTCCGAACGATTTGACGCGAGCAAAGGCGTCATGCTGAAGAACGTCTTCAGCGTTGCGGCCGCCGTCGGTCTGCTCGGCGCGGTCGTCGTCTTCTTCGCGAACCGCGAACTCTTCGCGCATGTCTGGCTGTTCGCCTTCATGTATTTTTTCACGCTGCTCTGCGGCTGTTTTTTCTGGAACTGCCTGCACCACGCGACGGATTCCGAATGGTCGGTCGTCATCCGCCGGCAGATCGAAAATCTCGCCTCGCTCCTGAAATACGTCGCGGTCTTTTTCATCCCCATCGCGCTGTGCGTCACCATTCTCTATTCATGGATGAGTGCCGATCCGGCGAAGGATGCTGCGTTGGCCGGCAGTCAATCGCTCTATTTGAACAAGCCGTTCTTCTGGGCCCGCGCCTTCTTTTACTTCGCGATGTTCGCGCTCGTCGCGCACCTTTTGCGCAAGCGCAGCATGGCGCAGGATCGCGATGGCGCGGCGGCGCACACTTTCTCGATGCGCTTCTGGGCCATCGCCGGCATCCCGACGCTCGCGCTGTGCCTTACCTTCTCCGGCATTGATTGGATGAAGGCGCTGAACCACCACTGGTATTCGACGATGTGGGGCGTCTATCTTTTCGCCGGTGCGGCGGGCTCATCCATGTCGCTGATCGTGCTCACGGTTTCGTGGCTGAAAAAGCTCGGCTACCTCAAGGTCGTGAACGAGGAGCACTATCACACGATGGGCAAATTCATGCTCACGTTCACGGTGTTCTGGGCCTACATCGGCTTCTCGCAATACATGCTCATCACGTATGCGAACTTGGACGAGGAGACGATTTACTTCCGCGTGCGCAACACCGGGAGCTGGAATTATTTCAGCCACCTGCTCGTCTTCGGGCGGTTCTTTTTCATGTTCGTGCTGCTCCTTTTTCAGGGCACGAAAAAGTCGAAGCTCATCAATTACTGCGCGTGCTTCGTCCTCACGATGCAGTTCCTCGACATCTTCCTCATCATTATTCCCGAGTGGAGTCCGGTCGGCTTTTCCTTCCGCGCGGCGTTCGCCTCGATCTTCCCGTGGCTCGGAATCGGCGGCTGCCTCGGGCTGCTTTTCCTGCGGCATCTCGGCCAGGGCTATCTCTTCCCGACGAAAGACCCGCGTCTCGCGCAGTCACTGAAATATTCCAACTGACATGACTTCCAAAGCCAACGTCACCACACCCGGCGGATTTTTTGTCGGCCTCGGCGGCATCGTGTGCTTTAGCGTCGTCGCGCTGGCCGTGTATTTTTGGGTGAAGTCACCTTCCGCCACGACGGAACTGCGCTCGCAGCAAGTCGCGCTCGGCTTGCGCGCACCGGACGATGCGAAGCCGGAGGATGCGGAGAAAAAGAAGCAGGAGACGGAGCAATTTTTGCAGGAAGCGGGGAACCGCTACAACGCTGGCGTCTCCCCCGATCTGGACAAGCTCGAGGAATTGCGCGGCGTGATTCGCTATCGCGAATCCAAGAAATCCATCGAGGAAGGAACGAAGTCGCTGCACGGCGCGGCCGCGTGGAAGGACAAGGCAAAGGGCGAGGTGACCATGCCTATCGAGTTGGCGATGAGCGTCGTCGCGAACGGCCTCAAGTCGCGCCCGCCGAAAGCTTCCGTGGTGAAAGTGGACATCATGCCCGCGCCCGATCCGAACGCACCGCCGATGATGCCCAACGCGATGGGCGGCGGAGCCAGGACGATTTTTTTCGCCGACCCGAATGCGCCCGCACCCGTCCCGCCATCCGCCGCTCCCGTGCCTTCGGACGCTCCCGCAAATCCTGCTGCTGCCGCGCCCGGCGCGCCCGCAGGCACTCCGCCGACCGCACCGCCGCCGGTGGCAGTTCCGAAAACTCCGCCCGCACCCGCACCAACAGTGCCCGCACCTCCAACATCTCCGGCAACTCCACCCGCGCCCCCATCGCCCACAAATCCCGCGCCGCAATCGCCCGCACCTCCGACTCCGCCCGCAGCGTCGCCGACAAATCCACCTGCGCCCGGACCGACAACGCCTCCGCCCGCACCGACAAATTTGCCGCCGACACCGACGCCTGGAAATCCACCCGTGCCCGCGCCCGCCGCAAATCCCGGCACGTCCGTGACGGCAACTTCGCCCGTCTCCGCCGCCGCGCCCGTCCCCGCGCCCGCGCGCCCCACACTTTTGAACTGGCCTGAATCCAAGAAATGAACGCCACCACCGAGACCACATCCGCAGTCCACGGCGAGGTCACCCGGCGCGATCTCGAAGCGGTCGAGCGCGCCCTCATTGACCAATCGGCCCGCGGTCCGGTGCTCCTGTTTTTCACCACCGCAGTTTTCTGGCTGCTGGTGTCGTCGGTTCTCGGCTACATCGCGTCGAAGAGCCTGCACGCGCCCGGCGCGGTGATGGGACCGGAGTGGCTCTACAAGCTGCTGCACATGGAGCGCGCGACGCATTTGATTTTCGATCACCTCACGTACGGCCGCGTATGGCCGGCGTACACGACGGCGCTGATTTACGGCTGGTGTTCGCTCGCGGGGATGGGCGTCGCGACGTGGCTCATCGGGCGGCTCACGCGCGTTTCGATTAAAGCGCCCGCCGTTTTGGAATTCGGCGCGCTGTTTTGGAATGCGGGCGTGGCGGTCGGAGTCATCACGATTCTCTGCGGCTACAATAGCGGGCTCGAGTTTTTTGAAATGCACCGCGCGGCGCGCATCTGCATGTTCGCTGGCTACCTGTGCATCGGCATTTGGGGGCTGATTCTTTTCCGCTACCGCCGGCAGTCCGCGCCGTACATTTCGGTGTGGTATCTCGCGGCGGCGTTTTTTCTCTTCCCGTGGTTTTTCGGGACGACGGATGTGCTCAGCTCGATGGCGCTGCCGGGCGTGATGAAAAATATCGTCAATGCGTGGTATCAGAACGGCCTGTTCAATCTTTGGCTGAGCTGCATCGGGCTGGCCTCGGCGTACTATCTGATTCCGAAAATCATCAACCGCCCGATCTACAGCTACAATCTCGCGAGCATCGGATTCTGGTCGTGGATTTTCCTCGGAGGCCTCACGGCGATGACGCGCCTGAGCGGGGGCCCGGTGCCGGCGTATCTCGTCACGATCAGCATCGCGGCGAGCATCCTCATGATCATCCCGGTCGTTACGATGGGTGTGAATTTTGTGCGCACGATGAAGGGCCACACGGGGCTGATGGCCTCGTCGCCGACGCTGCGCTTCACGTTTGTCGGCATCGTGTTTTTCCTCATCTCAGCGGGGCTGAGCGTGCTCACCGCGCTGCGGTCGGTGGACAGCTACACGCACTTCACGGCATGGACGCACGGGCAGTTGCATCTCGTGACGATGGGCTTTTTCAGCATGGTGATGTTCGGGGCGATCTATTACATCACGCCGCGGCTCACGGGCTGCGAATGGCTCTCGCGCACGTTCATCAAGCTGCACTTCTTCGGCACCGCGTACGGCGCTGGGACGATCATCGGGCTGTTTCTTTTCGGCGGACTCGCGACCGGCTTCGTGCTGAATGAACCGACGGCGGACAAGATGGGATTTTACAACGTGGACGGCATCGCGAACGCCTACATGCCCGTGAAAACGTACATCGGCTACGTGCTCTTCGGCGTCGCGCAAATCATTTTTGCGATTCACTTTATCCTCATGCGGCTGCGCATCGGCCAGCCTGCGGGCGAGCCCACGCTGCTCGCCGCACCGGGGGAGGGCCACTAAAATGCAAAAAACAGGCACGCTTTTCACAGGCATCTTCGGCGCGTTTGCGCTGTCGGTCGGCACGATGGTGCTCATCCCGCACAGCCAGCTCGCGTCGCTCCAGCCGCAGATCACTTGGGAGGAAGGACAGCTCGCGCCCGCGGATGTGTATCCCGTCGAGCGTCACGCCGCGGGGCGTGCGGTGTATGTCTCGGAAGGGTGCGTCTATTGCCATTCGCAGCAGGTGCGCGACCCGCAGTACGGCCCGGATGCGGAGCGCGGGTGGGGACCGCGGCGCACGGTGGCGCGGGATTACATTTACGAAGATGTGCCGCTGCTCGGCGACATGAGGCTCGGGCCGGATCTGGCAAATTTCGGCTGGACGGCGAAGGTCGCGCAAAAGGACGGCAGCGAAAAATCCGTGGGCATGTGGCGCGACGAGCACGAGGACGATCCGAAGAAGCCCGCGGTGCGAAATGAGCAGTGGATTTACCAGCATTTGTTCAATCCGCGCACCCTTTTCACTGACTCGAAGTGCCCGTCGTATCGCTATCTTTTTGTCGAAAAGGAAATCGGCCAGAAGCTGTCGCCGAATGAAGTCGTGCTCGGCGGGAAATTTTAAATGGTGCCGACCATCGAGGCGGAGAAGCTCGCGCAGTATCTCCTCTCGCTCGACCACAGCCACGAGCTGAAGGAAGCGCCCACCGTCATCAAGCCCAAGGAGGCGAAGAAATGAGCCAGCCGAACGAAGGACAGGATCGCCTCGACTACCGCGAGACTGACGACATTACGGAAGTCCACGCGGCCATTGCCCGCGAGAATGCGGAACCGAGCGCGGAAGCGACTCCGATTCCGACATGGCTGAGCATCGTGTGCGCGGGCGCGCTGTGCTGGGCGGGTGTTTACGTGGGCATGTTTAACGGCGGCTTCAGCCCGAAAGTTTACAACGAATACGAGAGCAGCCCGTCGGCCTTTTTCCCGCTGCCGCAGAGCAGCCTCGCGAGTGCGGGCGGGCCGGCGGCGGACCTGACTCCGCTCCAGCTCGGCACGAAAATCTTCAAGGAAAACTGCCAAGTTTGCCACATGCCGAACGGCGTCGGGCAGCCGGGCGCGGTGCCGGCGCTCGCCGGTTCCGAGTGGGTGGACGGGCCGGAGTTTAACGAGAAGCGGCTCGTGGGCATCGTCGTGAAAGGACTGAAGGGTCCGGTGTCGGTGAAGGGCGTGAACTTCAACAGCCAAATGCAGTCATGGGAGCCGCTCGGGCCGAAAAAAATCGCGGCGGTGCTGACTTTTGTCCGCCAGGAATGGGGCAACAAGGGCGGCGAAATCGCCGAGGCGCAGGTCGTGGCGGCGAAGAAGGAATTTTCCGACCACAGCGCTCAATGGACGATCGAGGAGATCAAACAGATCCCGCTCGACGCAAAGCTCGAGGGTGCGGCCGCCCCGGCAGCGCCCGGCGCGCCCGCGGCCAAAACGGATGCAAAACCCGGCGACGCGCCGAAATCTGCGGCTGCTGGGGCGGCTGCGCCCGCGTCCGCGCCCGGCGGTGCGTTCGATCTTGCCGCATCCGTCGTGGCGGGCAAGGGCATCTACATGGCGACGTGTTTCGCGTGCCATCAAGCGACCGGGATGGGCGTGCCCGGAGCATTTCCGCCGCTGGTCGGCTCGCCGTTTGTGCATGATGACGACCGCCGCGTCGTGGCCATCGTGCTGAAGGGCATCGTCGGCGCGATCACCGTGGACGGAAAAATCTACGCCACCGGAATGCCGAACCCGATGCTTACTTTCCCGCAACTGAAAGACGACAAGAACATCGCGGACGTGCTCAACTTTGTGCGCAATAATTTCGGCAACAAAAACGAACGCTCGATCACGCCGGATTTCGTGGCGAAAGTGCGCGCCGAATTTTCCGCCCGCGAATTGCAGTGGACCGAAGCCGAACTGTTGAAATTTCCGCCATCCAAGTAACATTGCAGACCTTCTTCCGATGAAAACCCTGACGCTCACTCTCGCCCTCTCGCTCACTACAACTTTCGCGGCTCTGGCCGACGACGATCTCAAGACCTCCGCCGAGCGGGGTAAGGCGGTTTTCATGCAGACCTGCATGGTCTGCCATCAACCGACCGGCCTCGGGCTGCCGGGCGCGTTCCCTCCGTTTGACGGATCGGAGTACGTGCAGGGCGACACGCGCCGGCTCGTGGCGCTGGTGATCAAGGGCTACGCGGGGCCGATCACGGTGAAGGGCGTGAACTTCAACAACATCCTCATCGCGGTGGACATGCAGTTCCCGATTTTGAAGGAAAACGTGAAGCTCGCCGACGTGCTGAACTACATCCGCACCGCGTGGTCGAACAAGGCCGACACCGCCATTACGCCGGATTTCGTCCAGAAAATCCGCGACGAATTCAAGGATCGCACCACGCCGTGGAACGCCGCGGATCTCGCGACGGCATTCCCGGCGAAATAACCGAACACACTTATGGCGCACGTCGCAGAAACACACGCTCCCGAGGCGCACGGTCCCGCCGACCACGCGCACGAACACTACGATCCAGGGTTCTGGCGCAAGTGGGTTTTCACGACCGATCACAAGATGATCGGCATCCAGTACGCCGTCACCGGGCTGGCGTTTTTGTTTTTCGGCTTCGGGCTGATGATGGTAATGCGCTGGTCCATCGCGCATGGCAGCCAGCCGTTGCCCGGCTGGCTCGGCGGGCTGATGCATTCGATTTTCGGTGATTCGGTTTTCACGAAGGAAGTAGAGCCGACAACCAAAGCGTTCCTCGGCTGGTCGCTCTCGACGCAGGGCTACAATATCTTCGGCGCGATGCACGGCACCATCATGGTGTTCTTCGGCATCGTGCCGATTGCGTTCGCGGGCTTCGCGAATTTCGTGCTGCCGCTGCAAATCGGCGCGGTGGACATGGCGTTTCCGCGGATCAACATGGCGAGTTTCTGGTCGTTCTTCATCAGTTGCGTCATCATGGTGTGGAGCTTCTTCGTCGAGGGCAGCGCGGCGAAATCCGGCTGGACGAACTACCCGCCGCTCTCGGGCGTCGCGGACTCCGGCCCGGCGATTCACCACATTTTCAACGGCGGCACGCTCTGGCTGCTCGGCATGGTGTTTAACATCACGTCGTCGCTGCTCGGCTCGATCAATTTCATCACCACCGTCGTGCAGCTTCGCGCGCCGGGGATGACTTGGGGACGCCTGCCGTTCTTCGTGTGGGCGCAGTTCATCACCGCCTATCTCCTGCTGCTCGCCTTCCCGCCGCTGGAGTCCGCGGCGATCATGAATCTCTTCGACCGCGTGTTCGGCTCGAGCTTCTTCATGCCGACCGGCCTCGTCGTGAACGCGATGGGATCCGACGGACAGCCGCTCCTTTTCTCCGGTGGCGGCAGCCCGATTTTGTGGCAGCACCTTTTTTGGTTCCTCGCGCATCCCGAGGTGTACGTGCTCATTTTGCCGGGCATCGGCATGGTCACGGAGATCATCGCGTGCAACAGCCGCAAGCCCATCTGGGGCTACAAGTCCATGGTCGGCGCGCTTTTTGTGCTCGCGTTCCTGTCCTTCATCGTCTGGGCGCACCACATGTACATGACGGGCATGGGGCCGAAGGTGTCGGCGTTTTTCCAGACGACCACGATCATCATTTCGATCCCGTCGGTGATTTTGTTGACGGCGCTGCTGCTTTCGCTGTGGGGAGGATCATTGCGCTTCAACACGCCGATGCTTTTCGCGACCGCGTTCCTGCCGATGTTTGGCATCGGCGGACTCACCGGCATCCCGCTCGCCTTCAATGCCGTGGATTTGTACATGCACGACACGTACTACATCATCGCGCATTTCCATTACATCGTCGCGCCCGGCACCATCTTCGCGATTTTTGCCGGCGTGTATCATTGGTATCCGAAGGCCTCGGGACGCATGATGAATGAAGTGCTCGGCAAGCTGCATTTCTGGGGCTCGCTGATTTGCATCAATGCGCTGTTCATGCCGATGTTCCTGCAGGGCATGGCGGGTGTGCATCGCCGCTGGTGGGATGGTGGAAATGCCGCCTACGCCGCCACCGTGCAGCCCGTGTTGCACTGGAACCAAACCATCTCGCAGGCCGCGTGGGCGCTCGGTCTCGTGCAGTTGATCTTCGTGTTCAATTTCTGCTGGAGCCTGTTCTTCGGACGCAAGGTGCCGAACGACAACCCGTGGGGCGCGACGACGCTCGAATGGGACACGCCCACGCCCCCGCCGCACGGCAATTTCATCAAGCCGATCCACGTCTATCGCGGCCCGTACGAATACAGCGTGCCTGGCGCGGACAAGGACTTCACGCCGCAATCCGAGCCGCCCACCGCGCACACCGCGCCCGCCGTGCCCGGTGGCATTCCGGCGCACGCGTAGCCCGGAAAATTTTCGCGATTCATGGAAATCCCATACACCGTCACGCCGCGGCCCGACACGGGCCTCGCCAATCCGAAGCTCGGCATCTGGCTCTTCCTCGCCTCGGAGGTCATGCTTTTCGGCGGACTTTTCGCCGGCTACATTTTCATGCGCCTCGGCGCGGAACCGTGGATGTGGCCCCACGGCTGGCTGAATGTCCCCGTCGGCACGTTCAATACGTTCGTGCTCATCGCCTCGTCCGTCACGGTCATCCTCTCGTGGGAGGCGCTGAAGATGCGGAACTACAAGGCATTCAAAGTATGGCTCGCGATCACTTGGATTTGCGGCCTGCTCTTCCTCGGGGTGAAGCTCGGCTACGAGTGGCCCGCGAAGTTCAATCACTTCGGCGCCTACGTGAAAAAGGAAGCCGCCGAGAAGTATGAGGCGCAGCTTGGCAATGACGGTGAAGACGGGCGGCTCGCGCGCAATCTGCCACCGCGCCTCTTCATCAGCGGACATCCAAAAAGCTGGGCTGATGTAAAAAATCCCGCGGTGAAGGAGATCGTCCTCGTCGCCGTGGACGAGGAAAACAACACGCCGAAATCCACGGAACACGACCGTGCTCACTTCATCCCCACGCCGATGGCGCATCTGCATGAGGGCCATGAAATCGTCCTGCAGAAAGCGGATCTGCTGCCGAGCTTCGGCCCATTTTATCCGCGGCTGAACACCTATCTCGCGTGCTACTTCATGATCACCGGCCTGCACGGTCTGCACGTCCTCGGCGGCGTGATCGTGCTGTTCTATTTCTGGGGTCCCGGCTCCAAAATGTACCGGACAAATCCCGTCCAACTTAGCAACCGCATCGAAGTCGTCGGCCTCTTCTGGCACTTGGTCGATCTCGTGTGGATCTTCGTCTTCCCGATTTTCTATCTCCTTTGAAAATGGCCGATCCACATTCGCAAACTACCGCCCTCGCCGCCGACCCCACCCACGCCACCGGTGCCGAAGCACCCAGTCATGGCAGCTATCTGCACCACGTCCGACCGTATCTCATCGTCGGCGCCGCGCTTTTCATTTTTACCGCCGTCACCGTCGGCCTGTCTTACGTGAAGTTCGAGGATCACCGCACGTTTCGCGGGCTCTTCGCTCAAGTCGGCGTCCACGGTTATGCGATCAACATCGCCATCGGCCTCGCCGTCGCGACCTTCAAAGTCTGCCTCGTCGGCGCGTGGTTCATGCATTTGAAAAACGAGAAGGCCACCATCTGGCGGCCGCTCATTCTCACCTTTATCTTCTGCGCGGGCCTCTTCGCGCTGTGCCTGCTGGCCTACATGGATCCGATCCACTCGACCAGCCATCCGCTGCACTGATGTCGCTGAAAATCTTCCACATCTTTTTCATCCTGCTGAGCGCGGCGCTCTGCGGTGGCGCGTCGTGGTGGTGCTTTAGCAATGGGGTGGCGAAAATCTACGGCCTCCTGTTTGCCCTCACGGCCGCGCTGCTGCCGGTCTATGGCGCGTGGTTTCTGTGGAAGACACGCAACTTGATCCTATGAAACGAGCGTTCCTTTTTTCCTGCGCCCTCGCCGCGATGAATGGCATGGCCTCCGCCTGCGCCGTCTGCATGGGCGATCCGAATTCCGCCGTCGGCGTCGCCTCGAACCGCACGCTCTTCTTCCTCCTCGGCATGGTCGGATTTGTTTTCACCTCGACCGGCGGCACCGCCTTTTACCTGTGGCGACGGGGGCGAGATTCCCGCAAAAAATGAGCATGGAAACCTCTCTCGCCGAATGCTCCGGCCTCATCCTGTGGACGCTGCTCAGCTTCGTCGCCTTCGTGTTCGCGGTCGCTGCATGGACGATTTTTTACCTGTGGCGCCACGCGCGCGCGCCCATTCCGCCCCATATCCAATTTGTAGAAACCCTCACCCACGAACCCGAGGAATGCTGACATGATGCTCGCCGCCCTTTCCGATTATTTCGATCTCAACAAGCTCATGGGCATGCTCCCGAACCACTCGGAGCACGGCATGGAGATCGACGCCATGCTGAACTTCTGCCACTGGTTCATGCTCATCCTCTTCGTGGGCTGGATCTCGTATTTCCTCTACGCGATTTTCCGCTTCCGCAAATCCCGCCACCCGCGCGCCGACTACCACGGCGTTCGCACGCATCTCTCCACGCACCTTGAGGCCGCCGTGGTCATCATCGAGGCCGTCATCCTGCTCGGCTTCGGCCTCCCGCTTTGGGGTAAGCGCGTGAACGAAATTCCCGAGGGCGAAAAGACCGACGCCCTGAAAATCCGCGCCATCGGTTACCAGTTTGGCTGGTATTTTCACTACGCAGGTGCGGATGGGAAATTCGGACGTCAGCACATCCGTTTCATTCAAAGCCCGAACGATCTCGGGCTGGATCCGACCGATCCCGACGGTGCCGACGACGTGGTCGTGTCGGGCCAAATGCACCTCATCAACCACAAGGCCACCGTGGTCCGCGTCAGTTCGCGCGACGTCATTCACGGATTTGCCTTGCACCAAATGCGCATCCAGCAGGATGCCATTCCCGGCACGGAGGCACCGCAGTGGTTCCGTCCCGTGTCGATCGGCGAATGGCAGATTATCTGCGCGCAACTTTGCGGTGCCGGGCATTCCGGGATGGCGGCAATTTACGCCGTTGAAGATCAGAAGGCGTATGACCAGTGGTACGCCGGTCAATTGGAATTCACGCAGGGCTATTTGAAAAAGCAGAAGGTCGCCGTCGAGCAACGCGACGCGGAAATCCACGCCGAAGCCGCGAAAAAAGCTGCGGAGCACGGAGCCATTCACGACACCGGGCACGGCGAGAAGAAGGAGCATTGAGCGACCGCTCGCCGACCGTGGCACAGACATCCTGAGACCTCTGCGAAATGCAGTGCCATCAGGATTACGGAAAGAATTGACCACCGATGACGCGGATGTTTCCCGAGAACTGCAATTCCATCCGCGCTCATCTGTGCAATCCGTGGTCAAACATCTTTGGCATCTCTTCTTTTTTGCAGAGGTCTCATCCGGTGTGTGGGACCAGCGGGCATCTCGGATAGTCTGCGTGCCGCGATGATGGACACCGCACCACATCCCGTCTGGCTCTCGCGTCTCGCGAAGTGCTATGTCGCGCTCACTTTCGCGCTCATCCTCATCGGCGGCATGGTCACCACGAGCGGCGCGGGCATGGCCTTCCAGACGTGGCCGCTCAGCGACGGCTCCGTGAATCCGCCCGGCTGGACGCACGACATGGGGAAGACGCTGGAGCATTCGCACCGCATCGTCGCGACGCTCACCGCCATCCTCACCGCCGTGCTTTGCTCGGCGCTTTGGAGAAACTGGCTGGCGCTCGCCATCGGCCCGCTCACCGGCGTCTTCGCCGGGATTATCGCGTGGAAATTTGCCGCCACCTCCGCAGCCGCCGCGTCCTCTGCCGACGCCCTGATCCTCGCAGCACCGAAAGTCGCGGGCGCGATCGCCAGCGTGATCGGCATGACGGTGAATGTGCTCGCATTTTCCGCCGCGCTGCTCGGGCGCAGAGAGCAGCGAGCGAGGAGCATGGAGCAAAAACTCGCGCTGGCCGCGGCGTGGCTCGTTTCGCTGCAGGCGATCCTCGGCGGGCTGCGTGTCATCATCGAGGCGCACGTCTCGCCGGAAGCGGCTATTTTCTATCGCGTCTTTCACGCCGTCGTCGCGCAGTCGTTTCTCGTTCTCGTCGTCGTGATCGCCGCGCGCCTCTCGCCGGTGTGGCGGGAACTCGCCGCGCCCTCGCACGCGCAGGCCGGCAAATTTCACCGCATGGCCGTCGCGCTGCTCGCGCTGTATTTTGTGCAGCTTGCCTGCGGCGCGTACCTGCGGCACAAGGGCATCGGTCTGCTCATCCCGACTTGGCCCACGACCGGTGCGGGCTCGCTGCTCCCGATCGCGTGGAGCGGCGACGTCGCGATCCATTTCGCGCACACGCGCATCCTGCCCATTTTGATCGCCGGCTACGTCATCGGCATCGCTGTCGGCACCGCCAAATGCGCGGCGGAAATCCCGCGACTCGCGCGTGTCGGCTGGGCGCTGCTGGCGCTGGTGCTCGTGCAAATCATGCTTGGCGTTTTGGTCATTTGGAAAGCGCGGCAACCGCTCGTCACGAACACGCACGTCGTCGTCGGCGCGGTCTTTTGCGCGACCGCCGCGCTCTACTTTGCGCGCGCCGGGAGATTGCGCGCCGCCACCGCATGAGCGAGACCGCCGCCGCCATCCCGCACGCGAATGCCGAGCCCGGCATCCTCGCGGACTTGCTCGATCTCACGAAAGCGCGGCTGAACCTGCTCGTGCTCGTCACGACCTTCGTCGGCTATTGGATGGGTGCGGCGCACATCGAATGGCTGCGACTCCTCCAGGCGATGCTCGGCACCGCGCTCTGTGCCGCGAGCGCCGCCGCGTTCAATCAGCTTTGGGAGGTGAAAGTGGACGCCCTCATGACGCGCACGGCCGACCGTCCCATCGTCTCCGGGCGCATGAAAAAGAGCGCGGCATTCTGGATCGCGCTCACGCTCGGCGTCGCCGGCACCGCGTGGCTCGCGCTCGCGGTGAATTTTCTCAGCGCCGCTCTCGCCGCGAGCACCATCGTGATTTACGTCCTGATTTACACGCCGCTGAAACGGCAGACCGCGTGGTGTACGCTCGTCGGCGCAGTCAGCGGCGCGATCCCTCCCGTCGTCGGCTGGGTCGCTGCGGATCCGCACCTCACGCTCGGCGCGTGGGTGCTCTTCGCGATCCTTTTCACCTGGCAGATGCCGCACTTCCTCGCCATCGCGTGGATGCACCGCGAGCAGTACCGCGGCGCGGGTCTCGTGATGCTCAAGCGCGACGACGAGACCGGATTCGCCACCGCCGCGACGAGCTTCGCCTTCACGCTGCTGCTCACCGTCGCCACGCTCGTGCCGTTCAATGCCGGCGTGGCGGGCGGCACCTACCTCGGCGGCGCACTGCTGATCAACAGCCTCTTCTTCCTCGCCGCGCTCCATTTTTTCGCCGACCGCTCGCGGCCCGTCGCGCGCCGGCTTTTTTTCGCGAGCATCATCTATCTGCCGCTCATCCTCGGGCTCATGATTTTCACAAAAGAATGAAATTCCTCTCCTGCATTTTCCTCCTCGTGGCTCTCGCCGCCTGCACCGAGGAGAAGCCGCTGCCGAGGCGCTTCGAGGTTCCAAAATTCACGCTCACCGAGCGCAGCGGACAGCCGTTCGATTCCGCCTCGCTGCGCGGCAAAGTGTGGGTCGCGGATTTCTTTTTCACCACCTGCCCCGGCACCTGCCTCCTGCTCAGCCACCGCCTGAAGGAAATCCAAGCCGCGGAAAAAAGCGGCGACGTGCGCTTTGTCTCCATCACCACCGACCCCGCGAACGACACGCCCGAAGCGCTGCGCAAATATGCCGATTCGCTCGGGGCGGACGCGCGCTGGTTTTTTCTCACGGGACCGCGCACGGCGATTTTTGAGCTGAGCATCGCCGGTTTCAAACTCGCCCTCGCCGACGCGACCGGCGTGGACGCGAAGGAAAAATACATCCACAGCACGAAGCTCGTCCTCGTGGATCGGCACGGCTGGATCCGCGGCTACTACGACGGCGTGGGCGGGCGCGCCGATGAAAAGGAACGGCTCCTCGCCGACATCCAGCGCCTGCTCCAGGAACCATGACCGCCGTCGAATTTCTACCGCCGATCAATGCCATCCTGAATGCCACCTCCGGCATTCTGCTGCTCGTCGGCATCTGGCTGATCAAGACGGAACATAAGCAGGCGCACGGCGTCGTCATGGGCACGACCTTCTCCGTCTCGTGCATCTTTCTCGCCTGCTATCTCTGGCACAAATTTGCGCTGCACGCGGCCACCGGAAGCTGGAACACAAAATTTCCCGGCCCGCAGCCGTGGAAGATGATCTACCTCGTGATGCTCGCGACCCACGTCCTGCTCGCGATGGCCGTGCCGCCGCTCGCCATCGTGACCATGCGGCACGCCCTGGCCGCGCGCTACGATGCGCACCGCCGCCTCTCGAAAATCACGTTTCCCGTTTGGCTCTACGTCAGCATCACCGGCGTCCTCGTTTATTTCTTCCTCTACCGCTGGTTTCCGACCAAGTAGTTCCCATGCCCGAAGCCCCCGAAATCCCCGAAGCAAGAGACCCCTTTGAAAAGCGGGCCGCAGTCACCATCGCGATTCTCGCCGTCAGCCTCGCCGTCGTCGGCAACAAGGGCGACAACGCCAGGACCGACGCCATCATCAAGACGAACGAGGCGAGCAACCAATGGGCCTACTTCCAAGCCAAGGGCATCAAGGGCAGCATCGCCGCGGCTGAACGTGAACTGCTCACCATGCTCGCCCCTTCGCAAAATGCGGCAGGAGACCTCGCGAAGACGGGCGAGATGCTCAAGGCCAAGGTGGAAAAATACGAGAAAGAGCAGGAGGGGATAAAAGAGAAAGCCGAGGACGCGCAAAAAGACGCCGAGAAAGGATCGAAGATCAACGACCGTTGCGATCAAGGCTCGCTGGCTTTGCAGATCGCGATCGTCATCGCGTCCGTCTCCATCCTCGCGCGCTCGCATGCTTTTTGGATCGCGAGCATTGCGCTCGGGGTCGTCGGAATTGTCATCGGCGTGATGGCATTCCTGATCTGATCGGATTTCAACGGCGCTGGCTGGCGAAGTTCGCAAGCTCACGCGGGCGAGCGTCGCGAGGCGGCGGGCGGACTTGCGCGAGGCGCGCGCTTTTCGCTCCGCATCCCGCCGCGCGAGGTTGGAAAACTCGCCTGCTTTGCCGCTCAGCCGAATGCTTTCCGCAGAATCGCGAGGCTCTTTGCCACCGCGGTGTCGGCGTGTTCCTTGCCCTCCATTTCGAGCGAGACGTAGCCGCTGTAGCCCGCCTCCGCGAGGATGCGCGCGATGCGCAGGTAATCCAGTTCCAACGTGTACCACAGCCCGCCGCCGGAGTAAGTTTTCGCCTGCACGAAGACCGTCTTCGGCGCGATTTGCTTCAGCTTGTCGTACGGGTCTTCGAGAAAATTTCCCGTGTCCATCAGCGCACCGATGAAGGGCGACGTGAACGGCGCGAGCAGCCGCAGCAGCCCCTCCGGCGAACGCGAAAGTCCCCAGTGATTTTCCAGCGCGAGCACCACGCCGAGATCCTCCGCGCGCTTCACACATTTGCCGAGTCCTTCAATCGCCCACTCGAATGCCTCGTCATCCGTGTGCCCGGCGAGCGGCGGCTCGAGGCCGCGTTTTTTCATGAATTCGTCAAAGTCCCTCACCGTGTTCCAGCGCCCCGCATTGACCCGCAGGCAGCCGGTGCCGAGCGCATCCGCGACCTCGAGGCAGCGCAGCGTGTGCTCCACCTGCGCCTGCCGCGCCTTCGGATCCGGCGACACGAAATTCTGATGCGAACTCAGGCACACCAGGTCCACGCCGTTGCGAAACGCGAGGCGCTTCAGCTTGCGGCAGTACGCGCGGCCCGCCGCGTCGAGCTCGTTGCGCTCGCTGATTTCCATCTGCCGGTGCAGCACGTCCACCGCCTCCACGCCGAATTCCGCCGCGCGTTCGATCACCGTCTCGATCGGAAATTTCTTCTCCTCAAAGTGCCAGTAAGAATACGTCGAGATGCCCAGCTTGATCCGCTTTTTAAAACGCGGCACCTGCTCGACCGGCGCCTTCTTGTCGGGCGCGAGCGCGGCCGCACCGGCGGCGAGGAGAAATTCACGGCGTTTCATAGGCGTGCGGCGGACTATGCCCGCCCGGCGCATCGTCGGCAACTGCGCTCACGGCCGCGCCTCGCCGAGCCGCGCCGCGATGGCGAGCAAGCGAGCTTTTTCCGCCTCGCTCCAGTCGTGCGCCGCGGCCTTCGCGACGCCGAGGACGCCGCGCAATTCGCCCGCGACGAGCATCGGCACGGCGAGCGAGCCCTCCATGCCCGTCGTCTTCGCCGCCGGTTTCGCTGCGCCGGACGTATCCGTCTGCAGATTGCAGAGCGCCACCGGCTCGCGCTTTTGCGCCGCGAGTCCCGCGATGCCCTTGCCGACGGGCACGACGGCCGCAAGCTGCACGATATTCTCCGGGATGTTGCGGTGCGCCGCGAGTTTCAGCATTCCGCTCGCGGCATCGAGCCAGTGGACCGTGCCGGCCTGGCACTCGAATTCGCGGATCGCTTCGTCCAGCACGGCCTGCACATCGCCGGCTCGCAAAGCTGCTTCGAGGAGGGAGGGAGATTCGGCGGGCGTGCTCATGTCACGCAGTTTCTCCTGTGGAAAATTGCATGGCAACTCCGCGCCTGCACTTTCCACTGGTCACGGGCGCGCCGGCGCGAAAATGTTTGCCGCATGATTCCTACGCGGCTGCAGCAAATTATCGATGTGAAGCGCGCGGAGGTCGCGAAGCTGCTCCCGCGCCTCGCCCACCTCCGCGAGGCGGCGCTGCGGCGGAATGAATTTCGCGGATTTGCCGCCGCGCTCGATCGCGGGCCCGCGACGCTCGGCGTGATCGCCGAGGTGAAAAAGGCCAGCCCAAGTGCGGGGGTGATCGCGCATGATTTCGATCCCGTCGCGATCGCCAAAGCATATGAGGCAGCAGGTGCGGACTGCATCAGCGTGCTGACTGATGAGCAATTTTTTCAAGGCCATCTCTCGTTTCTCCCGCGCATCCGCGCGGCGATCACGCTGCCCTGTCTGCGGAAGGATTTCATCATCCACGAGGCGCAGATTTTCGAGGCGAGCGTGGCCGGAGCCGACTGCATTTTGCTCATCGTCGCAGCGCTGGAGCAGCCGGAACTAGAGAAGCTGTTTCACACCGCCACGGATTTTCAGATGGATGTTCTCGTGGAAGTCCACACGCGTGAGGAAATGGATCGTGCGCTCGATCTCGGTACAAAATTCATCGGCGTGAACAACCGCAACCTGCACACTTTCGAGGTGGATATCGCGAGCACGGAGGCGCTGAGCGAGGACGTGCCGGAGGACGTGCTGCTCGTGAGTGAGAGCGGGCTGAAGACGCGCGCCGACACGCAGCGCGTGCTCGATTGCGGGGCGAATGCCATTCTCGTCGGTGAGTCACTCATGCGCGCCGGCATCGCGGGAGTTGCGGCGCAAATGGAGGAATTGCTCGCGGTCAAGCAGCGGCCGGCGACGTAGCCCCAAACGGCAGCAGGCGAATGTTTTTGCGCTGCGGAAAAGCGAGCGGCCACCGCTTGGTGGCGCAGACTATGTGGCTTTCACTTCGTCCCAGATCACGTCCAATTCCTTGAGCGACATTTTCTCCAGCGAGAGGCCGCGCTGGTGCGCGATGAACTCAAGTTTTCGAAAGCGCGCAGAGAATTTTTCGGTCGCGCGCTGCAGCGCGACCTCGCCGTCCACTTTTAGTTTTCGCGCGAGATTTACGACGGAGAAAAGCAGGTCGCCGATTTCGTCCTCGACCTTCTCCGGATCGTCGAGGACGGCTTCCACCTCGGCAAGTTCCTCACGGATTTTTGCGATGACGGGCGGCAGTTCGCTCCAGTCAAAGCCGATTTTCGCCGCGCGCTTCTGGATTTTTTCCGCGCGCAAAAGTCCCGGCAGTCCGTCGCTGATGCCGTCGAGGAGCGACGTTTGCACCGTGCCTTTTTCCGCGCGCTTGATTTCCTCCCAGCGCGTGAGCACCGCGGCGGAATCCGCGGCGTTTTCCGATCCGAAAACATGTGGATGCCGGCGCACCAGTTTCTCGACGATGCCCGCCGCGACGGCATCGAAATCCCAGCCGCCGCGCTCGCGTGCGAGCTGCGCGTGGGAGACGACTTGGAGGAGGAGGTCGCCGAGTTCTTCGCGCAGATTGGCGTCGTCCTCGGCGTTGATGGCGGCGGCGACTTCGTAGGCTTCTTCGATCACCGAGGCGCGCAGGGTGGCGTGCGTTTGCTCGCGATCCCACGGGCAGCCGTCGGCTGCGCGGAGGCGGGCCATGATGCGGAGCAATTGATCGAGCGGGGAGAATCGCGGATCGAGCGCGTCGGCGGCGGTTTTTGGCAGCGGGGCGTCGGTCATCGCGCGCTTGTAAAAGGGCGCGCCATTTTCGCCACGCTAAATCTTCCAGTTCCGCCGCGGACCGAAATCGGTGAACTCGCCGGGCAGCCGCACGGCCGACCAGTATGAGCCGCCGACGACTGCGCCGAATGTGAAAAACAGGAAGATGCCGACGAGCCAGCTCGGGATCGAAGTGCCGACGCTCAAGGCGCGATAGAACCCGAGCCAACTGTCGATCGGCGGCTGCGCATGGAGGAAGATTTTCGTGATCCACGCGACGAGGATGATGATGTAGATGAAGACGTAGTTGCGTTTCAGCCGGCGCCCGAAGGCATTGAAGGTGGAAATTTTGAACCCCGGGACGATCAGATCCTCGGCGAGCAATTTGCGCCAGTCGCCCTGCAGTGCGGACGCGCGCTGCATGACGATGGGCACGAGAAAATGTGCCTCCAACATGCGGACACGCGCGCGGAAGGCGTCGTAGAATCGGTACCGCCGCGCCTCGATCCAGAGCATGATGGTGACGATGGCGAGGTTGAAAACGAAGATGATGTGCGGCACGCGCTCGATGGAAAACGCGACGGTGAAAATGGTGGAGGTGGCGGTGATGGCCCAGTTCGTCGTGTTATCCAGCCGCGCGCGCCAAGCCATGATACGGCCGATTTCGCCGCGGTAAAAATGCGCCATCGCGGTGATGTAATGCGGGTCGGCCGGAGGCGGCGTGGGATCGCTCATGGCCGGAAAGCTCCGATTTCACGCGCGCAGATACGAGGGAAAACTCCCGCGAGAATCGCTCCCTGCCAACCGGTCGCGACATTCACTTCTGCTCTTTTTTCAGAAGTTGCTCGCGTGCCAGATCGAGCCGCGCGCGTTCCTTGGCCGAGAGACTGGCGAGGCCGGTGCGGGCGATTTTTTCCAGCAGCGCATCCACTTCACTGGTGAAGCCGTCTTCCGGGCGAGTCTCGAATTCGGCGGAAGATCCTCGCGCTGCGGGACGCGGCAAAACGCGGAGCGCGGGCTTCCGCCGCGGCCAGCGAAAACGTGGCAGCGCCCAGTGGCCTTGCTCGTAGCGCGTGTAAAAGTGCGCGATGGCGCAGGCGGAGAGGAAGACGGTGAGCAGATCCCAGCGATGCGCCGGAAAATACATGAGCGACTGGAGGACGATGCCGGCAAATGCCAGCCACTTCATGGTGATCCAGTTCCACCACTCCGCATTCGGATAGAGCGTCGCGTAGGCGACGAAAAGACCCGCGTAAATTTCCAGTCCGCCGCCGATGGTCAGCTGATCCCCCGCTTTCCACCACGCGCTCGCGACGAGAGCGGGGACGAGACAGAGCAGAAAAAGCAGGCGGAACAAAACCCTCCGGCCCAGATAAGTTTCGACGCCGACGCCAAACCAATACGTGCAGAAAATCCCGAAGACGTAAAAAAAGCTCGGCAGGCCGATGAAAGGGTGGGTGGCCAGTTGCCATAAATGGGCCTTTTTCCAAAAGGCGTCGGGAGAAAAGCCGAGCATCGTCATCGTGTCGATGCCGGCAGATTCGAGGAAGACGGTGAGGACCATGCCGACGACCTGCAGGAAGGCGAGAATCGTCGTCGCGTAAATCGGCAGTCGGCCGAGCCAGGTGAAAGGCCGTGTGTCGAGCTTGCCGGTAGAGTCAGCCATGGCGGAAGTAGCTAAACGCGTTTCGCATTTTCGGCAAACCGTGAATCATGCCGGCGCTGAAAATCGCGCGGGCTTTGAGCAGCACAGGCGCGCGGCGGCGAGCATGGATGCGCGCGCCAAATTTGGAACGCGCAGGCCGAATCTTGATGCGTCGCTCCCGCGGCGCGGGACTTTGCGGCGACTCGTGTTTTTTCCCACTCAGCGGCTGACAGCCTCGCCGCTCTCGCTGAATTGCTGGAGGCGTGTCTCGAGTTTTGCGATCAGCACTTCGGAATTCTCGCGGGCGCGGCGCTCTTCGAGCAGCGCGGTTTCCAATTCGCGGATCCGCTGCTGGAGGTTCAGCCGGATGCTGCTCGGGCGGGTGGAAATGGAAATGTCCGGCGCGGGCGCGGGCTTCAGCAGTGAGGGCGGCAGGAGGTCGCGCAGGTGCATGCGGGAGGCGTCCTTGCAATTCGTGACGATCGTGTCCGGGTTGATTTCGCCGGCGGCGATAAATTCGGCAATCGCTCCGATGGTCGTCGGGCCGTAGTATTGGTCCTCGCCGACTTCGACCAAGTAGTCCATCTGCAGTTCGGGCAACATCGGCGCCTTGATCCAGTTGTTCTGATCGCTCGACACGCGGTCGAGCGGCGAGACCTGCGCATCCGCGGCCCACTGCTGCAGTTGCTTGAAAGTGATGGGTCCGAAAAGGGAACCGTCGCCCGCTTTGCGGAGATACCAGACGCTGTCTTCCATATTACTGACCTTCTTTCTTAGTGGTTGGGGGCGGGAGCATGATTTGCTGCCCGATTTGAAGCTTTTTCGGGTCCGGGATGCGGTTGATTTTTTGCAAATCCGGCACCGTCGTCCCGTGAGATTTGGCGATTTTTTCGAGCGACTCGCCTTTCACGACAATGTGGACATTCGCCGGTGGATGCGGCGGCACGGCCCGCGCGGCGGGGATGGCAAATTCCGCGCTGTCCGCTGCGGGCGGGGGGGGAGCCGCAGGAGTCGGAGAAGTCGCGGGCGTTTCGGCAGTTACTCCCGCGCGCGCGTTCAGCCGGGAAACTTGCGCGGAAAGCTCCTGAAGCTGCCTGCCCTGCTGCTCGACCGTCTGTCGCAGCGCCTTCACTTCGGCGGCGACGGCGTCCTCAGCTTTCGTCGGCGGAGAAGCGAGCAGCGCCACAGAAAATGTGGCGGCGGCGCGCAGGATGGGAACGCGGAAACTCATCCGGGGAGTCTCCGCATTCCAGCGCAAGATGGCAAGGCGCAGTTGCGGGAATTTCGCACCGTCGCGAAGTGCGCGGTGTTCGCCGCCCTTGCCAAATCCCGCTGCCCCGCATACTTTGCGCCCATGCCTGAGCGGACGCAAAAACCAACCGGCCCCGCGCCGTGGGAGCGCAAAGAAGGGGATGGCGACGGCCCGAAATCGCCCGACGTGAAAAAGCCCGACACGAAGAGCATCCTCGAGCGCATGCGCCGCGTGGATCCGGATCAGGCCCGCCGATATCGGCAGCGGACGGGGCAGTGAGCGGCTGCGCGCCGATGCTAAATTCTGAATTGGGAATGCTGCATGGCGGGACCGACTGATTTTTCCGTGCCGATGAATCCGCTCGTTTCCACGCACGCTCCCGCCGCGCTCAGCACGGACGGATCGCTGGATTTCGCCGCGGTCCTGCGGCGGCACGGCCTTTCGCCGCAGGTGCCGGACGCGGGCAATCCGCCACCCGCGATCCGCCATCCGCAATTTGAGCCGACGCACGCCACCACGATCCTCGCGTTCAAATTCGCCGACGGCGTCCTCGTCGCCGGCGACCGCCGCGCCACCGCGGGCAACACGATCATGTATGACCGCGCGGACAAGGTGCTCGAAATCGATCGCCACTCGCTCATGGCCATCGCCGGAGTGCCCGCGACCGCATGGGAAATGGCGCGCGTGCTAGAGCACAGCTTCCATTTTTTCCGACGCACGCAGCTCGCCGAGATGAGCCTCGAGGGAAAAGTGCGCGCCCTCTCGAAGCTGCTGCGGGACAACCTCGGCTTGGTCCTCCAGGGCGACGGCGTCGTCGTGCCGATCTTCGCGACGTTCGACGCCGCGGCGAAAATCCCGCGTGTGTATTTTTACGATCCGATGGGCGCGCAGTTCGAGGCTGCCGACTTCGCCGCGACCGGCAGCGGCAGTCCCGCCGTGCGCGCCGTGCTGCACTACGAAAACTCCTACGCGCGGAAACCGCTGCGCAAACTCAAGGGCTCCGAGGCCGTGCTGCTCGCACTCCGCGCACTCGACACCG
>JBBQJR010000004.1:0-26290 GCA_038326125.1 Chthoniobacterales bacterium | reverse complement strand
TCGCTTCGGCAGCCTCGGCGACACGCTCGTCGTCCTGCCGGCATTCCATCTCGTGCGCGCGGCGTTTCCGAAGGCACACATCACGCTGCTCACGAACATCCCCGTCCACGCGAAGGCCGCGCCGATGGAGGCGGTTCTCGGCGGTGGTAATTTTTACGACGACGTGCTGCGCTACCCGGTCTCGATGCGGAATTTCGACGGCCTGGTGCGGCTGCGGAAAACGCTCAAGCAAGGCGCCTACGACGGCCTCGTCTATCTCGCCTCGCCCAAGGGTAGCGTGCTCACAAGCATCCGCGACTTTCTCTTTTTCCGCTCGTGCGGGATCCCGAATGTGCTCGGCGTCCCGTTCTCCCGATCCACTTTGCGCAGCCTGCCGATCCCGGGGACGAATCTTTTCACGTCGCGCACGGCGCGCGCGCTCGAGGCCCTCGCGCCGCTCGGCCGCATTGACGTGCAGGACCCGCGCTCGTGGGATCTGCGGCTGCGCGCGGAGGAAATCGCCGAGGCGCAAGGGCTCCTCGCACAGCGCGGAATTTCCGCGCGCTTCCTCGCGGTGAGCGCGGGGACGAAGATGCCGGCGAAAGACTGGGAGGAACAGAACTGGACCGAACTCCTGCAGCGCGTCGCGGCCGAGTTTCCCGATCTCCCGCTCGTGCTCCTCGGCGTCGCGGAGGAATGGGAGCGCTCGGAGCATCTCCTGAAAATTTGGCAGGGCCCGAAGGCGAACCTCTGCGGCCTGACTTCGCCGCGCGTGAGCGCGGCGGTGCTGCAAAGCGCGGTGGTGATGGTCTGCCACGACAGCGGGCCGATGCATCTCGCGGCGACGATGGGCGTGCCGTGCGTCGCGATTTTTTCCGCTCGCGCGAAGCCCGGCGAATGGTTCCCGCGCGGCGGCAATCACGTCATCATCTACCACCGGACGCCGTGCTGGGACTGCGGGCTCGAGGAATGCATCGTGAAGAAGAAGGCGTGCATCCTTTCCATCACCGTGGACGAGGTCTTCGCACCGGTCGTGCGGCAGCTCGCGCGGCGCGGGATTTTCGGAAAAAGTGAAACGGTGCAGGCCGTGGGAACGCGCGGCGTGCGCGACGGGATCGAGAGCGGCGTGCGGGCGTGGCCGCGCGCGAGTTCGGCGAGCCAGCTCGCGCCGCGACCGCCGGCGGGCGGGGCGCGCCTCGGCGGAAAGGCGACGCGGCGTGTGCTGCTGCTGGCGAACTACGAGCCGGATGGCCAGCAGAGCATGCAGCGCTTCGCCGCCGTGCTCGCGCAGGGCCTCGCGGCGGCGGGCGTCGAGGTGACGGTGATCCGGCCCGAGCCGTTTTTCGGCCGGCTGCGCGCGGACGCGGGCGGCCTCGGAAAATGGCTGGGTTACCTCGACAAATTTCTCGTTTTCCCGCGTCGGCTGCGGCGCGTGCTGCGGGCGGCGGCGGTCGCGGATGGACGCCCGCTGCTCGTCCACATCTGCGATCACTCGAACGCCTTCTACATCCGCGCCTTGCGCGGCGTGCCGCATCTCGTGACGTGCCACGACCTGCTCGCGATTCGCTCCGCGCTCGGCGACATCCCGCAAAATCCGACGCGGTGGTCGGGCCGTATTTTGCAGCGGCTCGTGCGGCGCGGCCTGGCGGAGGCGGCGGCGATCACCTGCGTCTCGTCGGCGACGCACCGCGATCTCACGCGGCTCGTGGCCGCCTCGGCCGCGCACGCGCAAATCACGAGGAGCGGGCTGAACGCGCCCTTTCATCCGCTGCCCGCCGACGAAACGCGCGCCCGCGTGGCCGGGCTGCTGCGCGCGAATGGCACGGTCCTGCCGCCGGATGCCGGCTTCCTGCTGCATGTCGGCGACGACTCGTGGTACAAAAACCGGCGGGGCGTCGTGGAGATGTTCGGCGAGCTGGACCGCATGTCGGATCAGAAAAATCTGTGGCTCGTGATGGTCGGCAAGCCGCTGGATGCGGAGTTGCGGAAAGTGATCGCGGAGGCTGGCGTCGGCGGGCGTGTGGTGGAACTCAGCGGCGTGCAGCACGAGGACTTGTGCGCGCTTTATTCCGCGGCTGAGCTGCTGTTTTTTCCGTCGCTGGAGGAGGGTTTCGGCTGGCCGATCATCGAGGCGCAGGCGTGCGGCTGCCGCGTCGTTACGACCGATCGTGCGCCGATGAATGATGTCGGCGGCGCGGCGGCGGTGTACTTTGCGCCGGGGGATTTCGGCGCGGCGCTCGATGCGCTGCTGAACGTGCTTTACGAGGACGGACCCCGGCGGCGCGCGCGGATCGCGAGCGGCCTCGCGAATGCCGCGGGCTATGCGACCGGCCGGATGATTGCGGACTATCTCGCGCTCTATGATGAAATTTTGCGCCGCGCGCGATGAGCCAACTGTCACGCGAAAAGCGCGGACTTCCGCGCGCAAGCCTGCGATGAAGCGCGCCGCCTGACATGTGTGGAATCGCCGCCGTTATCGTTGCCGAGGGACTTGCCGATCCGATGGATCTGGCAGGTCTGCGCCATCGCGGGCCGGACGCGGAGGGCGAGTGGACTTCGCCGGATGGAAAAATCTGGTTCGGGCACACGCGGCTCGCGATCGTGGATCTGTCGCCGACGGGTGCGCAGCCGATGCACGATCCCGAGACGGGGAACGTGATCATTTTCAACGGCGAAATCTACAACCACGCGAAGCTGCGCGCGGAGATGCCGGGCGTGAAGTGGGCCGTCACGTCCGACACGGAGACGCTGCTGGTGGCCTACCGGCTGTGGGGAAAGGCGATGCTCCCGCGGCTCAAGGGCATGTTCGCGTTCGTGATTTACGAAGCGGCGACGGGCGCGGTCTTCGTCGCGCGCGGCCCCGCGGGGATCAAGCCGCTGTACTTTTCCCGGTCGCGCGGCATCGTCCGCATTTCCTCGGAGGCGCGTTCGCTCTTCGCGGGGACGGTCCCCGTGTACGACCGGCGCAGCGTGAGTTCGTATTTGCAATGGGGCTCGTGCCCGGAGGCCGAGTTCATTTTTCCGCGCCTGCGCGTGCTGCCGAGCGGCACCTCGATGGCGGTGAGTGCCGACACGAGCGTGCAGACCGAGCACTACTGGCCGCGGCCGTCGTATCCGCTGTCACCCTCCGCCGATGCGCCGCAAAAGGTGCGCGAGCTTTTGGAAAAGGCCGTCGAGGAACATCTGATGGCGGACGTGCCGGTCGCGTCGTTTTTGAGCGGCGGGATTGATTCCTCCGTGATCACGGCGCTCGCCTCGCGCGCGCTGGGGCCGGGCCGGCTGCAGACTTTCACCGTGGGATTTTCGGAAAGCGAATTTGACGAGACGCAGATCGCGGAAATCGTGGCGAAGCGGTACCAGACCGATCACCACCGCATCGAGCTGGGCGAGGAGGAAATTTTGCGCCTCGTGCAGGAGGCCGTGAGCCGGATGGATGCGCCGTCGCAGGACGCGATCAACACGTACATCGTCTCGAAAAAAGTCGCGGAGTCGGGAATCAAAGTCGCGCTCTCCGGGCTCGGCGGCGACGAGCTTTTCGGCGGCTACCCGAGCTTCCGCGATGCGCCGATTTTGCGCCGGCTCGCGGCGGTGCCGCAATGGCTGCGCCGGATTTCCGGCAAGCTCGGCAAGATCGGCGAACGCATCGCGGATCTCCCCGGTGGCGATCTCACGGCGATCGCGATCTGGCGGCGCCGACTGTGGACGGATGCGATGCTGCGGCGCGCAGGCCTGCCGGTGAGCCCGCTGCGCACGCTGCCGGCACCGGAACTTGGCGATGACTTTGCCAAAATAAGCTGGGCGGAGCTGACGGTGTACATGCGCCAGACGCTGCTGCGTGACTCCGACCAGATGAGCATGGCGGTCTCGCTCGAACTGCGCGTGCCCTTTCTCGACATCGAACTCGTGGAGTACGTGCTGCGCCTCCCCGCGCACGAAAAAACGCGCTACCGCATCACGAAGGGACTGCTCGTGGAAGCGTGCAAGGACCTGCTGCCCGAGCAAGTTTATCAACGGCAAAAAATGGGTTTTGCGCTGCCGATGGCCGCGTGGATGCGCGGGCCGCTGCGGGATTTCAAAATGGAAGGGCTGCGTGAAGTGGAGCGGCTGAAACTCCTCGCGCCCGGCGCGGTGGACTGGATCCGCACGGAATTCGAGGCGGGGAAAATCCATTGGACCCGCCTTTGGTCGCTCGTGATCCTCGGGCATTATTTGAAAAAGAACGCCCAGCCCGCCGCGGCGGAGATGGCGGGGGCGTTTCGGATTTAGAATTTACGATTTCAGATTTCGTGCGGCTCCCGAGTGAGCGGGGCGTTTTTAGAAAAGCGGGAGTGGCGTGGAGAGGGCGGAACACAGGCTTCCAGCCCGTGCGGACGGCGGGCTTCCAGCCTGCCGGGCGGTCTGCAGGCTGGAAGCCCGAGGGCCACACAGGCAGGGATGTCTGCGTTCCCTCGCGGCTGCCGCATTTCTTCAACCGCTCGAAGCCGCTTCGCATTTGGCGCGGCCTCAGCCCGGAGCGAAGAACACATGGCTCCGCGCGACCGGGATATTTCCGCTCGCGTTGCGCTCTGCTGAACGCGCAAATCATAAATTCCCTCCCATGCGCCTCCTCCGCTCGATCCGCTCCGTGAATCCCGCCGGCGGCGGGCCGATCGAGGGCATCAAGCAAGTCGCGCGCGTCCACGCCGCGGCGGGGCACGAGACGGAGATCGTGTCACTCGATTCACCCGACGACGCGTGGGTGAGCGAGTGCCCGGTGAAAGTCCACGCGATGGGACCGGTGCGCTCGGGCTACGGCTACGCGCGGAAATTCGTGCCGTGGCTCGCGGAGCATCGCCGCCAATACGACGCTGTGATCGTGAGCGGGCTGTGGCAGTACAGCGGCTTCGGCGTGTGGCGCGCGCTGCGCGGCACGGACACGCCGTATTTCGTTTTTCCGCACGGCATGTTGGACCCGTGGTTTAAGCGCGCCTACCCGCTCAAGCATTGGAAGAAATGGTTCTACTGGCCGTGGGCCGACTACCGGATGCTGCGCGATGCCTGCGCGGTGCTTTTCACCTCGGAGGAAGAATGCCGCGCGGCCCGCGAATCCTTCTGGCTCTATCGCTGCCACGAGGTCGTGGTGAACTACGGCATCGCCGCGCCGACCGGCGATGCCGACGCGCAGAAGCTCGCGGTGCGCGAAAAATTCCCGCAGCTCGCGGGCACGCGTGCGTTCGTCTTTCTCGGGCGCATTCATGAGAAAAAGGGATGCGATTTGCTCGTCCGCGCCTTCGCCAAAATCGCGCCGTGCGACGAGTCGCTGCGGCTCATTTTCGCCGGGCCGGATCAGACCGGCTGGTGTGATGAGCTGCGCGCGCTCGCGACGCAGCTTGGCATCGCGGAGCGCCTCGTGTGGACGGGGATGCTCACCGGCGATCTGAAGTGGGGGATGCTGCGTATCGCCGAGGTTTTTGTGCTGCCGTCGCATCAGGAAAATTTCGGCATCGCCGTCGCTGAGGCGCTCGCGTGCGGAACCTCCGTGCTCATTTCCAACAAGATCAACATCTGGCGCGAAATCGAGCACGACCGCGCGGGCCTCGTGGATGAGGACGACGAGCCCGGCACCACGCGCCTGCTGCAAAAATGGCTCGCACTTTCCGACGCGGAAAAGGACTCGGTACGGAAAAATGCGAGCGCATGTTTCCAAGCGCGCTTCGAAGTGCAGCGCGCCGCGGAAGCGCTGATCACCGCGGTGCAGACGCACGGGGCCGCGTAGGAAACGGGAAGCTCCGCCGACGCTGCGGCCGGAGTTTCCTCATTTGGAAACCAGGAAGCCAGGAAGCGGAAGAATGAAGCTTACGGATAGGACGACACCCTGTGTGTTTTCCTGCATTCATGGCTTCCAAATTCAAATTACGACACGAGTTCGCGCCCGAATCGCTTGACTGAAAATCGGCGTTGCGGCATGGCAACGAATCCTCGGTTGCGACCACCTCACCGGCGCTGGCTTTTCCCACCGTGCTGCGAGTCACCCCACGCAGCTTGCCCCGGAAAAATCCATGTCTCTCATTCTCGGAATCAACGCCTATCATCCCGACGCCTCCGCCTGCATTTTGCAGGATGGAAAGCTCGTCGCCGCCGTGGCGGAAGAGCGGCTCGGCACTCGCTTCAAGCACATCGCCGGCTTCCCCGCGCTGGCGATCCGGCGCGTGCTCGCGATGGCCGGAGCGACGGTGAAGGACTTGGATTTCGTGGCTGTCGGGCACGACAGCAACGCGAACAAGTCGGCAAAAATCCGGCGCGTGATTTCGAATCCGCTGCGCGCGGCGAAGTCGGTCGCGTCGTTTTTGCAAAGGCGCACGCGCCTTGAAAGTCTCGGCGATCAGGTGGCAAAGGCGTGTGATGTGGGGCGCGCGGATTGCAAATTTCAGCAGGTGGATGTCGAGCATCACCTCGCGCATCTCGCGAGTTCGTTCTACTCGAGTTCATTCGATTCCGCTGCGGGGCTTTCGTACGATGGCTCGGGTGATTTTGTCTCCACGATGCTCGCGAAATGCGAGGGCGACACGATTACGCCGCTGAAGCGTTTTTTCGTGCCGAATTCTCTCGGCTATCTTTACACGGGCATCTGCCAGTTCATCGGCTTCGACCACTTCGGCGAGGAATACAAAGTGATGGGCCTCGCGGCATACGGCGAACCGAAATACGTGGACGCGCTGAAGCAGTTCGTGGTGAGCGACGGGCAGGGGAACTACCGACTCGACGAGCGCTACATCCGCGCGAGCGGCGGGACTTTCGAGGAGTGCATCAACGAAAGAGGCGAGATCGTCCTCGCGCGGCTCTACACGGATGAGCTGGTGAAAAAACTCGGCAAACCCCGGAAGCGCGGCGACGAGCTCACGCAGCGCGACAAAGATCTCGCGGCGTCGTGCCAGAAATATTTCGAGCAAATCGTCCTCGAGCTGCTCGGCACGCTGCACGCGCAATTCCCCACGGAAAATCTCGTGACCGCCGGCGGCTGCGCGCTGAACGGCGTGTGCAACGCGCGCATCCGACGAGAGACGCCGTTTCAAAAATCTTACATCCAGTGTGCCGCATCGGACGACGGCACGGCCATCGGCGCGGCGCTGCATGTGTGGAATTCCGTACTGAAAAAGCCGCGCTCGCCGATGATCGATCACGCCTCGTGGGGCCCGGAATATTCGGCGGCGGACTGCGAGGCCGCGCTGAAAAGTGCGGGGCTGGCGTACGAGCGTTTCGACGGCGATGCCCTTTATCAGCGTGGTGCCGCGCATTTGAAAAACGGCCATGTGATTGGCTGGTACCAGGGCCGCAGCGAGTGGGGCCCGCGCTCACTGGGCAACCGCTCCATCGTCGCGCATCCCGGCTGGCCGGGCATGAAGGATCTGATCAACGCGAAGATCAAACGTCGCGAGGCCTTCCGCCCGTTCGCGCCCTCGATTCTCGCGGAGGAGGTGAAGAACTATTTCGAGCAGGACGTGGAGAGCCCTTTCATGATGCACGTCGTGAAGATCAAACCTGAAAAGCGCACCGAACTCGCGGCCGTGTGCCACGAGGATTTCACCGGCCGTCTGCACACGGTGAAGCGCTCGCAGAACGAAAAATACTACGGCCTGATCCGCGAGTTCGCGCGGCAGTCCGGCACGCCCGTGGTGCTGAACACGAGTTTCAACGAAAACGAGCCCATCGTGGACACGCCCGCGCAGGCGATCAGTTGCTACCAGCGCACGGACATGGACGCGATGTGCCTCGGGCCATTCGTCACGGTGAAGCCGGGCAAATCGCTGCCCGGTGCAGTCTGACGCTCAAAATTTTGCGCTGCGATGAACGGGCAATTTTCCGCGCTTCGATGAGAAACCGCTTTTGCCGATGACCAGTGACAGCCGCGTTCCCGTCTCGATTTTGATCCCAATCAAAAACGAAGCGGCGAACTTGCCGCGCTGTCTCGCATCCGTCGCGTGGGCGGATGAAATTTTCGTCGTGGATTCGCAAAGCACGGACGGCTCGCAGGACATCGCGGCGCGGCACGGGGCGAAGGTCGTGCAGTTCGAGTTCAACGGCATCTGGCCGAAGAAAAAAAACTGGGCGCTGGAAAATCTACCCTTCGCGCACGCGTGGGTTTTCATCCTGGATGCGGACGAGGTGATGCCGTCGGAGGCCGAGGCAGAATTCCGCGCGATCGTGAGCGACCCGCAGCCCGCGCTCGCCGGCTACTGGATCAACCGGCGGTTCATGTTCATGGGAAAATGGCTGCGGCACGCGTACTACCCGAACTGGAACCTGCGCCTTTTCCAGCACCGCCTCGGCCGCCACGAAAAGCTCACGGACGTGGACACGCAGAGCGGCGACAACGAAGTCCACGAGCACGTCGTCGTGCAGGGCGCGACCGCACGGCTGCGCTGCGAGATGGATCACTACGCGTTTCCGTCCGTCGCGGTTTTTGTAGAAAAGCACAACCGCTACTCGAACTGGGAGGCGCGCGTGGCGCTCGACCGGTATCTCCGCGCGGGAGCCGGCCATTTGCAAAAGGGCGACATCGGCCTGCGGCGAAAACTCAAGCAGTGGTCACAACGGCTGCCGTTCCGCGGGCTGCAGCGGTTTCTCTACGTGTATGTGGTGCAGCGCGGATTCCTCGACGGGCGCGAGGGATTTTATTTTGCGCGGCTGCACGGCTTCTACGAATTCCTGAGCGTCGCGAAGACCTACGAACTCAAGCGGCAGGTGAAACATGGCGGCGGCAGCGCGCCGACATGATCGCTCCCGGTGCCGGCCGCCCGCCGGGATCCGGCCCGCGGAAAAATGATCGCGTGATTCGCCGGCACCGCCGGACGTTCCGCCGCGCGCTCCTTGCCATCACCACCATCGTGATCGCGTACCTCGCGCTCATGCCGAATTACGGGCAAGTGCGCTTCCGGATTGTCCCGCTGCCGCTCTACCGCTGGCTCGCCGCGCCCGAGCACGACTGGTTCGTCAATATCGTCGCCTTCGGTTTTTTCGCCGCGGTCGTCTTCCTGTTCGGCAGCGATCCCGAGCGCCCCACTGGCAACCTGCTTTCCGCAATTCTGGCGCATCGGATCGCACGGCTCGTCGCGCTGCTCGCGCTCGTGTGCGCGATCGAGATTCTGCAGAAGTGGATCCCGGGACGCATCAGTTCCATGGAGGATGTCTGCACCGGCTGGAGCGGAATTTTCGGCGCGTGGCTGCTCTGCACGCTGATCGATCCGCAGGGTGGAAAGTAACATTGGCACGGAGGCGGTGGCGCGGGTAGGATACCTGCTCATTCCCCGTCTGTGCCGCCTCTCGAAACGCTTCTTGCCCCCGAGCTTCAGCAAGCTCGCCAGCGCCGCCGAAACTGGCTGGCGATCGCGGGCTGTCTGGTCGTGGCCGGGGGCGTGGTCGCGGTGGAATGGAACACGATTTACACCTGGGTGCAGGGGGTGCGGTCGCGGCGGATGGCGGTGAAAGCCGAGGCGGAAATCCTCGCGGGAAATCTCGAGGAAGCCGTGGGCAAGGCGCGCACGGCCTACCAGACGAAGCCGGACGAGCCCGCGGCGATCCGCATCGCCGCGAAAGTGCAGCGGCTCACGGGGCAGTCCGCGGCGGCGATTCCGCTGTGGAAACAACTCGTGGAAAGTGGCGCGATGCGCGCGGAGGATCGCCGGCCATTTGCGGAAGATCTACTCATGTCCGGCGCGACGGCGGAGGCGGGCAACGAGATCGAGGCCCTGCTGAAAGGCGGTGCCTCGGGCGGGCCATTTTTCCGGCTCGCGGCGCGCTGGGCGGTCACCGAGGGCAGCGGCGAAAAGGCGCGCGAGTTTGCGGCGAAGGCGGTGAGCGCGGAGCCGGACAGCCAGGATGGCAAGCTGCTGCAGGCGCTCCTGCAGCTCGCCGCCGGCACGGAAGCGCTGCGCGCCGAGGCGATCCGCGCCTTGCTCGAGCTCGGCCGCGAGCCCTCGCGCGAAGGTCTCGAGGCCCTCAAACAGCTCGGCACTTTGCGCGGCATCCCGCTGGAGGTGGCCCGCAAGGTCATGCTGCTTTTGCAGCAGCATCCGCTCGCGACCGTGCAGCATCGCATCCTCGCCTTCAGCATCGAGCTGGCGCTGCAGCCGGAAAAAAGCGGCGAGCTGCTCGACGCCGCCGTGCAAAAATATCGCAAGGCCGAGCCCGCGGACCGGTGCGCCTTCGGCATGTGGTTGCACGCGCATGGGGAAAATGAGCGGGTGCTGGCGCTCATCCCGGTGGACGAAGCCTTCAAGCGCCAGGACCTGCTGCGCGTATGCCTGAACGCGCTCGCCGGTCTGAAGCGTTGGAATGAAATCGAGCGCATCCTGCAGATGAAGGACGTGCCGCTCTACGCCGCCATCAAGGAGCTGTATCTCGCGCGCGCCGCGGAGGAACTCGGCAGCAAGACCGTCGCGGAATTGCACTGGCACCGGGCGCATCTCGCCGCCGGACCGTCGCCCGAGAAGATGGTCGAAATCGCGGAGTATGCGGAAAAATGCGGCCGCCTCGACCAGGCGGAAATGGCGTACCGCTCGCTGAGCTCGAATGCGAACACCGCTCGTTTCGCGCTGGAGGGCCTGCTGAAAATCGCGCACACGCGCGGCGACACGGAGATGCTGCGCGACACTCTGGCCAAGATGCGCGCGCGCTGGCCGCAGGATGACTCGGTGAAAAATGATCTCGCCTATTTCAACCTGCTCGCCGGCAAGGAAGTGGACGCGTCTTTTGCCGCAGCGAAGGAACTCGTCGCGCGCTCGCCCGGGAGTCTCCCGCATGTGACCACGCTCGCGCTCGCGGCGCTGCGCAAGCGCGAACCCGCCTTCGCCTTGGCCGTCTATCAGGGTCTGGAAATTCCGTGGGATCGGATCGCGGGCCCGCAGCGCGCCGTGCATGCCGCCGCGCTCGGCGCGAATGGCTTGGCGGCGGAGGCTCGCAAAGAAGTCGCCGCGCTGCCGTGGAGCGAGCTGCGGCCGGAGGAACGCGAACTGATCCAGCCGTGGCGGACGCCGTGATTGCGCGGCGCGGTGTCCCGGACGCGGGGCAGGCGGAGGCCGCGCCGTGGTGGCCGGCGCTCGCCGTGCTGGGCGCGCTGTGGCTTTTCGTGGTCCGGCAGCTTCGCTTCGACTGGACCGTCAATCCGCAATACACGTACGGATGGACGGTGCCGTTTCTCTCTGCGTACCTTTTTGCGGAGCGGTGGAAAAATCGCCCGCCCGCGCAGACGCCGCGCTGGCGCGCCGGGCTCGGTGCCGGCATCGCCGTGCTCGCACTGCTGCTGCTGCCGGTGCGCGTCGTGCAGGAATCCGCGCCGGACTGGCGGCTTGTCGGCTGGGCGCTCGGCGGCGTGGGCGTCGCGATTTCGATGTCCGCGGTTTATTTTGCCGGCGGCCGCGCGTGGCTGCGGCACTTCCTTTTTCCCATCGCCTTTTTTCTCGTCGCCGTGCCTTGGCCGGTGCCCGTGGAGCAGTCGCTCATCCAGTGGCTCATGCGGTCGGTCACGCAGATTTGCGTGGAGGCGCTGAGTTGGGCGGGGATTCCCGCGGTGCAAAAAGGCAACGTGATCGAAATCAGCACGGGGCGCGTCGGCGTCGAGGAGGCATGCAGCGGCGTGCGCTCGCTGCAGACGACTTTGATGATCGCGCTCTTCATGGGCGAGCTGCTCCGTTTTCGCGTCGTGCGCCGCATGGTGCTCCTCGTGGGTGCGCTTGCCGTCGCGTTTGTGTGCAATGCGAGCCGCGCTTTTTTCCTCGTCTGGGTGAGCGCAAAATCGGGCACGGAGGCAGTCGCGAAATGGCACGACAATATCGGCATGGCGGTGCTGCTCGGGAGCCTGTTCGGGGTCGGAATCCTCTGCGCGCTTTTGAACCCAAAGCGTCCGCCCGCGGATGGCGCCGCACTCGATCCCGGCCTGCTCCGCGCGGGTGCGCCGCCGCGCAATGCCCTCCTCATCGCGCTCACCGCGTGGCTCGTAGTCGTCGAGGCCGGCACTGAGATTTGGTTTCGCAGCGTCGAGGCGCACGAGACGAAAACGAAGCTGTGGACGGTGCGCTGGCCGACGGAGCAAAAGGGATTTCGCGACGTGGAACTGAGCGATGTGACGCGCAACATTTTGCGCTACACCGCGGCGCGTTCGGCGGTCTGGAACGATCCCGCGGGCCTGCGCTGGGCGATGGTGCTGCTCACGTGGGCACCGGGCCGCACGTCCGCGCAGCTCGCGCGCTCGCACGGCCCGGAAGTCTGTCTGCCCGCGAGCGGCGCGGTGATGACCGCCGACCTCGGCCCGCGCCCGATGCGAATCCACGGCATCGATCTGCCCGCGCACGCGTACACCTTTCGCGCGCGCGACCAGGTGCTTTACGTTTTCTACTGCCTGTGGGAGCAGCGCCCCGACGCCAACTCCGCGCAGAGCATGGCCGAGGATCTCACCGTCGCGCGCCGGATCGCCGATGCGCGGAAGGGCCTGCGCAACGCCGGCCAGCAGGCGATCGAAGTCGCCGTTTCCGATGTCGCCGGTCCTGCGCAAGCCGAGGCCATGGTGAGGCAGTTTTTGGAAAATTCGCTCCAGCCGTGAGGCCGTCCCACCGCTTCAGCGCGAGGTCGGCGGATCGGTGCGGCAGAGTCTCGCCGCGAGACGCATCGCGGAAAAAAGGCTGCCGGGATTGGCCACGCCCCGCCACGCGATGTCGAACGCCGTGCCGTGGTCCACGCTCGTGCGCGTGACGGGCAGCCCGAGCGTCGTGTTCACTGCGGTGTCGAAGGCGAGCGCCTTCAGCGGAATGTGCCCCTGATCGTGATACATGCAGACGACCGCATCGAATTCGCGCCGCCGCGCCGGCGTGAACGCCGTATCCGGCGGCACGGGCCCGGTCACGTCGAAGCCGCGCGCGCGCGCTTCAGCGAGCGCGGGGATGATGATGCGTTCCTCCTCGCCCTCGCCGAAAAGCCCGCCTTCGCCCGCGTGCGGATTCAGCCCGCAGACGAGCAGCCGCGGGGCGCGTCCGCGGATGCGGCGCAGCGCGGCGTCGGTGAGCTCGATCACATCGAGAATGCGCGCGCCGGTGAGCAGACGCGGCACCTCCGCGTAGCCGACGTGCGTTGTGACGAAGCTGCACGTAATCTCCTCGGAATACTGCATCATGCACGAGCGGCTCGCGCTCATGCGCGCGGCAAAAATTTCCGTGTGGCCGGGAAACTGGTGCCCCGCCGCGTGCAGCGCCTCCTTGTTCAGCGGTCCCGTGCAGATCGCATCCACCTCGCTCCGCAACCCGGCGTCAATCGCCGCGACGACATACCGAAACGCCGCCTCGCCGCACGCCGCGCTCACTTCTCCCGGCACGACCGTCGCCGCATCCGCATTTTGAAAATCGAGCACGCTGGATCCAATCACCTCCCGCGCGGAGGCGGACCAATCGCGCTCCGAAATGACCGGCACCGAAAACGGCACGCCAATTTTTTGCGCCACACGCCGGAGCAGCGCGGCATCGCCAAAGACAATCGGCACGCACTCGCGCGCGTTGTCCGCATCCGCGAGCAGCCGCAGGCAAAGCTCCGGCCCGACGCCCGCCGGATCCCCCATCGTCACCGCGATGCGTGGCAGCGCGGTGCGTTCTGCCTGCGGCTCGATGCGCGCAGCGTGACGGGTTTCGGAAGTCATCCTCACTTTCTAAGTCCCTCGCGGAACCTTGGCAAACCGGCGCATTTTTAAGCACGCCGAATTCGAACCACGGCATCGAACCGGCGGTTGCGTGATCCAATTCCGTTCGACCCCATCCGGTTAGCCGAAAGCCCCGGATTTATTTTCCTCTCGAACGAGAGGACTGCCGCAGGGTCTCAACGGCCGTGATCAAAAACACGTCAATGGCAATCGAGTGATCGTCCTTCTTCCAAACACGGGCGATCCGTCCGCTGGGAGACACCGTCAAAAAATCAGGATGGGGGACGGGAACTCGTTCGCCACCGGGAAGCACGATGTTAAACGGAATGAAGGGCGAGGCGTGCCATTGATCCTTGAGTTCGGTCGCGGTCATGGCATCGCGAATACATCGTATCGCCGTTGCTGGCAAACGATCCCGCGTGGGTCGCGCGGCGATGAATTCAGCCCGCGGTGGACACGCCCTCGCGCGCGTCGCTACGTTCCGCCCATGACCCGACACGATGGCCGCACGCCCACGCAACTCCGCCCGCTCACCTTCACCCCCGGTTTCGCGCCGAACGCCACCGGCTCCGTCCTCGTCTGCACGGGCCATACGCGCGTCATCTGCTCCGCCATGATCGAGGAGGCCGTGCCGCGCTGGATGAAGGAACAGCAGGTCCGCGGCGGCTGGGTCACCGCCGAGTATTCCATGCTCCCGTATTCCACCGAGCAGCGGAAGCAGCGCGACAGCACCCGCGGGAAAGTTGATGGCCGCTCCACGGAAATCCAGCGCCTCATCGGCCGCTCACTGCGCGCCGCGCTCGACCTCGACAAACTCGGTGCGCGCACGATGTGGATTGATTGCGACGTCCTCGCCGCCGACGGCGGCACGCGCACCGCGAGCATCACCGGCGCGAGCGTCGCCGCCGGGCTCGCCTGCCAGAAACTCATGGCCGCCGGGCGGATCAAGGAGAACCCCATCAAGCAACTCGTCGCCGCCACCAGCGTCGGCATCGTGGACGGCGTGGCACTGCTCGACCTCTGCTACGTGGAGGACAAGGACGCCGCCGTGGACCTCAACGTCGTCATGACCGAAGGCGGCCAGTTCGTGGAAGTGCAGGGCAGCGGCGAGGAGAGCACCTTCACCGACGCCGAACTCACCACCATGCTGTCCCTCGCCCGCGCCGGCATCGCCGACCTCGTCGCCGCGCAGCGCGCGGTGCTGGGGTAAAAGCGGGGCAGTTGCGTGAAATCGCTTTATTTCTTCGGAGCCGCTGGAGTGGCTTGCGGCTGAGGCTGCGGAGGCGGAGGCGGAGGCAAAGCGTTTTTGGGTGGCACGTAGCTGCCTTTCGAATTTGCCGTCGAAGTTATTATTGAGTCTGACATTTCTGACTGGGTTTGCGCGAATGGTAAGTTCACGACTGAAAAAATGCAAAGAAAGAGAATTCCGGTTCCGAGAAATCGCAGTGACCACGTATTCAGCTTTCGCGTTTTCGCCGTGAACACATTTTCGGGTGTAGCCGTTGCTCCGGTCACGCGAGTTTCAGCCGGATTTTGGGACAACGAATCCAAGTAGCGCTGGTATTCGGTATCGAGCGAATTGACCTGCTCGTTAATTGCCGCTTGGCTCGTTGCAAGCGCATAAAGCTCAAGCATCACGGCAAGGATCAGACAAATCCAAGCGGCGAACAAAACGATGAAACTCCAAGGTTGCGGGTGTGGAGCAATTTTTTCTATGAACGTCAGCGACAGAGCCAGCCCGCCACCTGCCAAAAAAAGTATCGATTTGTCGTATCGGCCACTGATTTCCAGAGACGCAGCCTGAAGCCCATCTCGTTCCTTCAAATAGGACTCATACCGCTGCTTTCGGTATTCGTAATCTGGATTCGGCTGCGTTTCGTCGCTCATTCCGAGTAGCTTTCCGCCATGACATCGGCGCTTCAACAATCTGAATCCTGGCTACGGCTCTCGCTGCGCAAAGTCACTCAAGCGCCGGTCAATCCAATCATAATCCCCTCATTCGCCTATGCTCACTCGCGCAATCCTCACCACGCGCCTCCGCTGGCTGCTCTGGCTCGTCGTCGTTTCGCTCTTAGTCGGCGTGTGGTCGTTTCCCGTGAGCAGTGGGTTTACGCGCGCCAGCGGTGCGTGGCTGTTCCTCGTCGTCTGGTTCGGGCTTGTCGCGCTGGTGTGGCGGGGCCGCATCGCGCGGTTCGCCATGCTCGGCATCACCGCGATGGCCGCGATTTTCCTGCTCCTGCCGGGAAGGACGCAACGCGACGAAGCAGCGCTTCGCAGCGGCTATGTCGCGGGGCTGCTGCGCTACGAGGGCGACCAATATTTCTGGGGCGGCGAAAGCCCGAGGGGCATTGACTGCTCCGGCCTCATCCGTCGCGGGCTCATTGATTCGCTCTTCCTGCGCGGCGTGCGCACGCTCGATCCCGGCCTCGTGCGCCACGCGCTGTGGCTTTGGTGGAACGACTGCACCGCCCGCGAACTCGGCGAAGGCCACGGCATGACCACGCCTCTGCTCGAAACCCCGAGCATCAACGCGCTCGACCACGCACGAATCTCCCCCGGCGACATCGCCGTCACCGCGAACGGCATTCACATCATCGCCTATCTCGGCGGCAACCGTTGGATCGAGGCGGACCCCGATCAGCAGCGCGTGCTCACCGTAACCGTGCCCAGCGAGAACGGATGGTTCCACCAGCCGATGAAGATCGTGCGCTGGGATATCCTTAGACAATAGTGTGCCGAGCGAACAACTCCCCCTTGTCTTCCCGGCAACGCCGGAGACATTCGCGCCATGAATCTCGTCGTTGAGATCGAACAGGAAAGTGACGGGCGCTGGCTCGCAGAAATCCCGCAGATTCCCGGCGTGATGGTCTAAGATACCACCCGGCAGGAAGCCATAGCGCGCGCCGAGGCGCTCGCCCTGCGCGTGTTCGCCGACCGGCTTGAGCACGGCGGAGACGGGCATTGAACTGCCGCGCGCGCCCGCTAGAGTGCCGGCGCTTCGTCTCGCCCAAACCCTCAACGCCCACACTCAAATTCCCCCATGGCCCAAGCGATCATTGATCCCGCGGAGGTGCGGCGCTTTGCGAAGGAGATGAAGCGCTTCAACGATGACGTGCAGGCGAAGGCGGGCTCGCTGCAGGCGCGGTTCACGGCGCTGGGGAGCTCGTGGCAGGATCAGGAGGCGGAGAAGTTTGCGGAGGAGTTCATCACCACGAGGTAGGTGCTGAAAAAATTCGTGGAGATCGCGGAGAAGCACACGCCGTATCTTCTGCGCAAGGCGCAGCGCATTGAGGAGTATCTGGACCAGCGCTGACTGGACGCGATTTTGAATGCTGAATTTTGAATTTTGATTTGCTGATGAAGCCTCTGGTGTTCGGCGTTCCCGCTGCCGGTTTGGGGAACGAGAGTTCGCGCTGCGCCGCCACGGTGTCTTCGAATTCAAAATTCAAAATTCAAAATTCAAAACTTCTTCCCGCATGAGCCAGCAGGCACGAGTTACGTCCGTCGAGGCGCTGGATGCGTTCCGCGCGAGCGTGATCATTTTCGTGACGAAGGCGCGGCAGGCGGTGGACACGGTGCGCGATCGCGTGCGGCGGACGCGGCAGTGGCTGCAGCACGATCAGCGGATGCATTGGGAGGGAGAAATCCGCCGGCGGCAGCGCTCGCTGGATCAGGCGGTGCAGGAACTCTACAGTGCGCGGCTCACGAAAATGACGGCGACGATCACGCTGCGTGAGGCGGTGGTGCGCAAGGCGGAGGCGGCGGTGGAGGAGGCGCACACGAAGCTGCGTGCGGAGAAAATATGGAACCAGAATTTCGACAGCCTCTCGGATCCGCTCGTGAAGAAGCTCGACGGCTTCCGCGATTATCTCGATCAGGAAATGCCCGATGCGATCACTTTCCTCCACCGAGCCAGCGAGATTCTCTCGCAGTATGCGGAGCGTTCCGCCCCGGCGGAAAATGCCGCGCCTGCTACCGATCAAAATGCCGCGGCGGACGCTACCGCGGCGCAACCCGAGATGAACCCATGTGCGAAGAAGGCAACGCGACACTGGCGCAGGCAATCAAGGACCTGTCGCAGAAATGGGAGCACACGAAGTCGTTTTGGCGCGATGGAAAGACGGATGAATTCGAGCACAACTATCTCGAGCGGCTGCCGAATCTGACCGCGCGCACGGCGACGGCGATGGAGGAAATCAGCGTGCTGCTGAGAAAGGTCCATCACGACTGTGAGTAGCGGCCCTGATTTGCGCGTGACGCACGCGCTCGAACTCCTCGGTCGGCTGACGCGTACGGTGGCGGATTTTGGACGGCAGGAAACGGAGATGAGCGGCGTGCTCAAGACGAAGAATTACCACGAGACGCGGCGTCACCGCGAAGCCGTCCACAAAGTGGACACGGCGCTCGCGGCGCAGATCGCGGAGGCGGAATCGTGGGCGGCCAAAAAGAGCGAGCGCGTGCAGGCGATCCACGACCGGCGGCTCGCGCGCGTGAAGCGCACGCAGGGTCTGCTGCTGCGGACGCTGCCGAAGCGCGCGCAGGATGTGAAAGGAGGCTGGCTGGGCGAACTCCAGATGCGCCAGCTCCGCGCGGAGCGCGGCCATGTGGCCGGCGACAGGCAGAATGACCAGGATTACGCCGCGCTTTCGCAGACGCTCGGGCAGCAGCGCGCGACGCTCGACGCGATCATGGCGCAGACGCTGAGTGCGTTCAGCGGCTACGGATCATTTGCGCAATTTCTCGTGGAGCCCGCGGGCGCGCCGCCGGAGGACGCCGTGCCGGAGGATTTTCTCGCCGACTTGCAGGTGAAAATTGGCGCGGCCTCGGAGCAGTTGACGAAGTTTCGCGCGCTGCCGATGCCGCGACTTTTCAGCGCGATGCCGCTCGCGGTGGGCATTGTCGTGGCGCTGCTCGTCGGCGGCGCGGTGATTTTTGCGCGCAGTTTTTCGCCGCCACTTTACGCCGCGGGAATCATCACTGGCGTGCTGCTCGTGGCCGCGTGCCTCGCGGCGCATGCCGCGGGAGAGAAGGCCTCAAGGGAGCAGGCGCAGAAGACCGGCGGGGCGATCCTCGACGCCTTCGGCGCACTGCGCCTGAGCGCCGCCGCGGCGGACGCGCACTACAAATCGAAGCGCAAGTGGCTGCAGGCGGAATACGATCAGACGTTTGAGGACATCCAGGCGAAGTGGGGCACGGCGGACAGCGTGGAGTCGGATTTTGAAAAACGCGGGCGCACGAAACTCGAACCGCAACTGCCGCGGCTCTCGGAAAAATTGCAGAAACGACTGAGCCGGCAGAACGCGGAAATTCGGAAGCGGACCGAGGCGAAGCTGCAGGACTTCGAGCGGCTCGCCGCCGAGCAGCGGCAGCAATTCGACGCGGCGCATCAGACGGAGATGACTGCGATCCTCGCGAACGAAAAGGCGCGCTGGGACACGCTCGACGCCTCGTGGAAGACGCAGATCACGCCGCTGTTCGACGAAATCAGCGCGCTCAATTCCGCGCTCGCGCCGAATTTTCCCGAGTGGAATGCGCAGCTCGTGGAGCAGTGGGCACCGCGCGCGGATTTCACGCCAGCGACGAAATTTGCGCAGCTCACGCTCGATCTCGCGAAGCCCGCGGGCCTCTCCGCAAACGCCGCCGCGGTCGCGCCGGGCATGGCTGCGTCGCGGCTCGCGCTGCCTACGCCGGGTGGAGCATCGCAGGTTTCCATCCCGCTCGCGCTCACGTATCCGCAGCAGGGCTCGCTGCTTTTCGAGACGCGCGAATCGTGCGGCGGCGCGGTGATGAGCGTGCTGAACAACGTCATCTTGCGGCTGCTCTCGACGACTCCGCCAGGCAAGCTCAGCTTCACGATCATTGACCCCGTCGGACTCGGCGAAAATTTCGCCGGGCTCATGCACCTCGGCGATTACGAGGAAAGTCTCATCAACCGCCGCATCTGGACGCAGCGCGAACAGCTCGACGAACGCCTCGGCGAGATCAACGCGCACATCGAAAAAGTGATCCAAATGTACCTGCGCAACGAGTACGCGAACATCACCGCGTACAACGAGCAGGCGGGCAGTGTGGCAGAAAAGTATTACTTTCTCGTCGTCGCGGATTTTCCCACGGGCTTCAGCGAAACGTCGGCGAAGCGGCTGCAGAGCATCGCGGTCAGCGGGCCGCGCTGCGGCGTGTTCACGCTCATTCACTGGGATCAGCGCCAGCCGCTGCCGGACGGATTTTCCGTGGAGGAATTGCGCAAGAGCAGCGTGTGCCTGCGCGCCGAGGGCAACACTTTCACCATCGGCCGCGAGCAGACCGAAGCTTCCGCGGCGCTCGTGCTCGACCCGCCGCCGGACGACGCGCTCACGTTGAGCCTCGTGCATAAAATCGGCAAAAGCAGCGTGGACTCGAACCGCGTGCAGGTGCCGTTCGAGCAGATCGCGCCGAAGCCCGGCGAATATTGGACGAACGAAACCACGAACGAGTTGCGCATCGCCGTCGGGCGCACGGGCGCGACGAAATTGCAGTATCTCGCCATCGGCAAAGGCACGCGGCAGCACGCGCTCTTCGCGGGCAAGACGGGCTCGGGAAAATCCACGCTCTTCCACGTCATCATCACGAATCTCGCGCTCGCGTGCTCGCCGGAGCAGGTGGAGTTTTACCTCATAGACTTCAAGAAGGGCGTGGAATTCAAATGCTACGCGAGCAAGCGCCTGCCGCACGCGCGCGTCGTGGCGATCGAGAGCGACCGGGAATTTGCGCTCAGCGTGCTGCAGCGCGTGGACGAGGAGTTGAAGCGGCGCGGCGACATGTTCCGCAAACTCGGCGTGCAGGACGTGGCGGGCTACAAGCGCGCGGGCGGTTCGGAACCGATGCCGCGCTCGCTGCTGCTGATTGACGAGTTCCAGGAATTCTTCGTCGAGGACGACACAATCGCGCAGAACGCATCGCTGCTCTTCGACCGCATCGTGCGGCAGGGGCGCGCGTTTGGCATTCACGTGCTGCTCGGCTCGCAGAGCCTCGGCGGCGCGTACTCGCTCGCCCGCGCCACGCTCGGCCAGATGGTCATTCGCGTCGCGCTGCAGTGCAACGAGGCCGACGCGTATCTGATCATGGATGACACAAACTCCGCGCCGCGCCTGCTCTCGCGGCCGGGCGAAGGCATCTACAACGACGCGGGCGGCGCGATCGAGGGCAACAGTCCGTTCCAAGTCGTGTGGCTCCCCGACGACGAACGCGACGTGTGGCTCGACAAAGTCCGCGCGCTCGCCGACCAGCGCCACGGGCCGCAGCGGAGCGCGATCGTTTTTGAAGGCAACGCGCCAGCGAGCATTCGCGAAAACGATCTGCTCGCCGCGGCGCTCGACTCGCGTCGGTCCGCCGCACCCTCCGCCGCACGCTGCTGGTTCGGTGCGCCGAATTCGATCAAGGGGCCGACCGAGGCGACGTTTCATCGGCAAAGCGGCAACCACCTGCTCATCGTCGGCCAGCGCGAGGAGGCCGCGCTCACGATGGTCGCGCTCTCCGTGATCGCGCTTGCGGCGCAATTTCCCGCAGGCGGCGTGCGCTGCGTGATCATCCACGGAGCGACACCGGGCACAACGGACTTCGCGCTCCTCGAGCAGGTCGCCGCGATGCTGCCCGGCGGCGTCACTCTCGCGACCGCGGTCGAGATTTCCGACGTGGTGACCAGTCTTTCCACCGAGATGAAAGCTCGGGCCAGCGGCGAGATTCCCGTCGCGGGTGCGCCGTCGGTTTTTGTGTTCGTGCATGGCCTGCACAAATTCAAAAAGCTGCGCCACGAGGATGACTTTAACTTCGGCGGCGGCGAGAGCGCGGCCAGCCCCGGCGCGGCGTTCAACGACCTCATCACCGAGGGCAGCGCGCTCGGCATTCACATCATCGCGACGGTGGATTCGTTCAACAACGTGAACCGCGCGATGAGCCGAAAGGCGCTGAGCGAATTTGAAATGCGCGTCGTCTTCCAGATGAGCGCGAACGACTCCGCGAGCCTCATTGATTCGCCGAAGGCGAGCACGCTCGGCCTGCACCGCGCGCTGCTTTACAACGAGCAGGCCGGCACGCTGGAAACCTTCCGCCCTTACGCCGCGCCGGATGCGGAGTGGCTCGAGCGCGCCGCCGCGCAGCTTGCGGCGACGCGGTGACGTGGGACTTGCCCGCGTCCCGGCTCGTGAGGAAGTTTGCAAAAGAATTCCAGGCCGTCACGGATTCCGGCTATTCGGAGGCGCGGTTGTGACAGGATTACCTCGATCGGTTTTTCCACGCGCTGGGATGGGACTTCCAGAATCATGCGGGACTCATCCGGACCAAGCGCGAGGTGGAGATTGGGAGCCGCCCGGACATCGCGGGGCGCGCGAAACGCGCCGATGATCTTTTTCGCACCGACAGTCGCGATCGTCTCCCGTTCCAATTCCCAACCCATGACCTTCGCCGAAATCCTTCTGAAATCCCACGGCTGTCCTTCGCGGAGGGCCAGGAATTAGGATTCACAGCCGCAATTACTTGATGATCCCCCGCTCGCTCTTCGTGACGAAGGCGATGAGGTCTTCGATTTCGGGGAGGTCGGGAAGTTGCGCGCGCATGTGTTCGACGGCCTGCGCGACATTTAAGTCGGAGCGGTAAAGGAGGCGGTAGGCTTCCTTCAGCGCGCGCGCCGCCTCGGTGCTGAAGCCGTGGCGCTCGAGGCCGGTCTTGTTGATGCCGCGAACGCGCGCGGGGTTGCCGTCGGCGATCATGAAGGAAGGCACGTCCTGGACGATTTTCGAGCAGCCGCCCGTCATGGCGAAGCGGCCGAGGCGGCAGAACTGGTGCACGGCGGTGAGGCCGCCGAGGATGACGTGGTCCTCGACGATGACGTGCCCGGCGAGCGTGCCGTTGTTGGAAAAAATCACGTCGTCGCCGACGGTGCAGTCGTGCGCGATGTGGCAGTAGGCGAGGAAATTTCCGCGGCTGCCGATGCGCGTGAAGGCGCCGGGCGCGGTGCCGCGGTTCACGGTGACAAATTAGCGGAAGGTGTTGCCGTCGCCGACTTCGAGGTGTGTGGGCTCGGCGGCGTATTTCAAATCCTGCGACTGCTGCCCGAGTGAGCAGAAGGCGTAAAAGCGGTTCTCTTTGCCAAAGCGCGCCGGTCCGGTGAGGCTCACGTGATGCTGCAGCCAGCACCGCTCGCCGAGCACGACATCCGTGCCGATGACGCAGTACGGCCCGACCTCGCAGCCTGCGCCGATCTCGGCGGTGGGATCGATGACGGCGGTGGGATGGATGCGCGTCATGGGCACGGGAATTTTGAATTCTGAGTTTTGAATTTTGGGTTCAGCGCGGGGAAAGCCGTCGAGTGCGACGCAGGCCGCAGCGAGGTGATCTCCCGCGGCCACGCTTCGATCCGCGATTTTCAATTCAGCATTCAACATTCAAAACTCAAATTTCCGATCGTCACGCATCCACAAGTCCGAAGAGCATCTCGGCCTCGCTCACGACTTCGCCGTTCACGAGGCAGTGGCCTTTCGCCTTAGCGATGCCGCGCGCGTTTTTCTTGGTGAGCTCTACCTCGATGAAGAGCGTGTCGCCGGGCACAACCGGCTTGCGGAATTTCACCTCATCCGCGCTCATGAAGTAGCCGATCTTTCCCGCATTTCCGGGCAGGCGAAGGAGCAGCACGCTGCCGACTTGCGCCATCGCTTCGAGCTGCAGCACGCCGGGCATCACGGGGTGGCCGGGAAAGTGCCCTTGGAAATAGTATTCGTTCACGGTCACGTTTTTCACGCCAGTGCATTTCATTTCCCCGTCGAGCGAGACAATGCGGTCCACCATGAGGAACGGATACCGGTGCGGCAGCAGCGTCATCACGTCGTTCACGTCGAGGATGTCGCCGCCCTTTGGCGTGACGCTCGGCGGCACCATGGCGTTTGCGCGCGCCTGCTGTTTCGCCATCGCGCGGCAGAGATCCGCGTTCGGTCCGTGACCCGGCTTCACGGCGATCACATGGCCTTTGATCGCGCGACCGAAGAGCGCGAGGTCGCCGATGATGTCGAGAATCTTGTGCCGCACAAACTCGTCCTTGAACCGCAGCGGCTCCTTCCCGAGCACCTGCTCGCCGCGGATGACGACCGCATTTTCGAGGCTGCCGCCTTTGATCAGCCCCTTGTCCATGAGCGGCTTCACGTCCTCGTAAAAAACAAACGTGCGCGCGGGCGCGATCTCTTTTTCGTAAATTGCGGGCGTGATCTCGGTGGAGAAAAATTGCGTGAAGCGCCCGTCCGGGCCGACATTCGTGCAGGAGACGCGGAACTTCGAGTCCGGCACGATGGTCATCAGCGAGCCGCTTTTCGTCTCGATGTGGATCGGCTCGGTGACTTCGTAAACCGCGAGCGGCACCTGCTGATCCACGATGCCTGCCTGCTTGATCAACTCGACATATTGCTTCGCCGAGCCGTCGCCAATCGGCGGCTCGCCCGCGTTCATTTCGATGAGGCAATTGTCCACGCCCATGCCGGAGAGCGCGCTCAGCACATGCTCGACGGTCTGCACTTTCGCATTCCCCTCCGCGATCGTCGTCGCGCGTTCCACGGTCTTCACATGATCGATCCGCGCATCGATCACCGGCTCATCCTGCAAATCCGCGCGCTTGAATTTTCGCCCATGCCCGGGCGGCGCGGGATGCAGCGTGAGCACGACTTCGCTGCCCGTGTGAAGCGAGGCGCCGGAGACGGAGACGCTCTGGCCGAGCGTGCATTGGTTGGAAATCATCGTGGGTGCGCGGAAAAGAGCGCCGCTTATGCGGATTCCCGCCGCACGCGGCAAGCGCGATGATGCGCGTCCGCCCTAGCGCCGGAGGAGCGAGCGCCCGGTCATCTCTGCGGGCTGCGGCTGGCCGAGCATGTCGAGCAAAGTCGGCGCGACGTCGGCGAGGATGCCGCTGTCGAGCTTCACACTAGCGGCATCGGCGGCGACGTAGATCAGTTGCACGAGATTCGTCGTGTGCGCGGTGTTCGGCGAGCCGTCGGGATTGCGCATCAGCTCGCAATGTCCGTGATCCGCGGTGAGCAGCAGCTTGCCGCCGAGTTCGAGCGTGCGCTCGACGAGCAGCTTGCACGCGAGGTCAATCGTCTCGACCGCGCGGACTCCCGCCTCGACGACGCCGGTGTGCCCGACCATGTCGGGGTTCGCGAAATTCACGATCACGAGATCGTAGTTTTCCAGCCGGCGCGCGACCTCGAACGCGAGATCCGGCGCGCTCATCTGCGGCATGAAATCGTACGTCGGCAGCGGCGCCGCTTTTCCGTCCTTGCTGAATTCCTTCGCGCTCAGCGTGAGGTAGCGATCCTCGCCGGGGAAAGGCGTGTCGCTGCCGCCATTGAAGAAAAAAGTGACGTGCGGAAATTTTTCCGTTTCCGCCGCGCGAAGCTGCTTCAGCCCCGCGTGCGCGACCACTTCGCCGAGGAGATGACTCATGCTCGCCGGCGCGAGGATCGCCTTCACGCCGAGCACGGCGTACGTCTCCTTGTACTCGGTCAGCGTGTAGAACCCCGCGAGTTTCGGCCGGCCCTCGGTCGCAAAATTCGCGAACGCGGGATCCATGAACGCCTCGGTGAGCTGCCGCGCGCGGTCGGCGCGGAAATTGAACCACAGCACGACGTCGCCATCGCGCACGCGCTGCTCGTTTGCGTGCGAGAAAATCATCGGCGGCAGAAATTCATCGCCGCGCGGCTCGGCCGCGTACGCCTCCCGAATCGCGACGCTCGGTGTCGTCCGCTCGAGTGTCCCGCGCCCGAGGACGATCGCGTCCCACGCGAGCTTGTTGCGCTCCCAGCGCTTGTCGCGATCCATCGCAAAGTAGCGCCCGATCACCGTGACGATCTGCGCGCCGCGGCCCGCGATCCCTTTCTCCACCGTCGCGAGATAGCCCGCGCCGCCCGTCGGCGAAGTGTCGCGCCCGTCCGTGATCGCGTGGATGAAAATTTCTTTCACGCCCGCCTTCGCCGCCGCGTGGCAGAGCGAGATGAGATGCTCCTGATGCGAATGCACGCCGCCATCGCTCACGAGCCCGAGCAGATGCAGCCGCGCGGGCGTCCCATCCGCGCGCGGCGCGGCGGCCTTCGCAAAGGCCTCGACGAGCACCGGGTTCGCCGCGAGTTCGCCGTCGGCGATCGCCTTGTTGATGCGCGTGAGGTCCTGATAAACGATGCGCCCCGCGCCGAGATTGAGGTGGCCGACTTCGCTGTTGCCCATCTGCCCGACGGGCAGGCCGACATCGAGGCCGCTCGCGGAGAGGCGCGATTGCGGATACTTCGCGTAAAGTTGATCGTGAAACGGCGTGCGCGCGAGGAGCGTGGCATCGCCGTTTTTAACCGCCTCTGCGCGGCCTCCGGGATTCACGCCCCAACCATCACGGATGATGAGGACAACAGGTTTCTTGGACATTGGCCCGCGAGGAAAGCAGACGCCCGCCGCGAGGCAAGCGCGCCCATTTATAGTGTAGCTCTCCAGAGCTGCGCCGCTCTGTGCTTTCAAGAGTTTTCTCGCGGCCCGGAGTTTTTGCGCAGCTCGGGAGAGCTACGCCGGCCGCACGATCGCGGTCACGCTCGGCTGCGTGAAATACCGCCGCGCGGCGTCGCGCACCTGCTCGAGCGTCACAGCTTCCACCCG
>JBBQJR010000003.1:0-28303 GCA_038326125.1 Chthoniobacterales bacterium | reverse complement strand
GTGCTCTCGAGGATGGGCATTTATCCGCGCGATGCGACGTCGGATGAAAACATCACCGTGAGCCTGCGGCGGGGTGTCTTCCGGCAGCCAATCGAGGGCAAGGCTGGCGAGGAAATGCTGGATCCGGAATACATGGTCGTGGTGAACCGGCTCACGACGGAGGAAGTGACCGCCATCGCGGAGGCGTACACGCAGCTCGCCGGGAAGGACTTTTCCAACATCGACAAAATCGCGACGACGCTCGGCGAGGAGATCGAGAAATTTAAGACCGAAAATCCCAGCGCGCTTGGCTTGGATGGCTTCACAAAATGGCTGTCCGCGCAGCGAGGCGGGGATAAGGCGGCGGACGAACTGTCGAAAAATCTCGACGAGCTTTCGTCGGTTTTCGTGCGGCTCGGACGCATCGGCCTGACGAAGAAGGAGGTGTTGATTTGCAAGCTCAAGATTTGCACTTATCTCACGGCGCATACGAGCACCGAGGTCTGGGACGTACTGCCGCTGGTCGAGGGCGCGGCGGCGCCGAAGGCACCGCGACCCGCCGTCAATGCACTGCCGGCGGAGGTGCCTCCGGCGGATGCTGCTCCCGCCGAAGCGCTGCCGCCTCCGCCCGCCGACGCCCCAACGGACGCCGCCGCTACGCCGTCTGCCGAAGCTGTGCCGCCGACACCGGATGCCGCGGTAAAGCAGTGACGGCGCGGTTTTGGAAAAGTGCCCGGTGAATTGACAGCGGCCCGTGCGCAAGGCATCACGCCTAGATATGAAGGCCACCGTTGACAGTCTGCTTGAGCCGATTTCCGCGGATCGTCCCTGCGGCGAGGATCTCGGTTACGATCCGCAGTTTCTCGAGCTCGATGCTTTGCTCCAAGGCAAGGAGGATACGCAGTTTAAGGCGGCGGAGGAGCCGGACTGGAAAAAAGTCGAGGAACGCTGCCTCGATCTTTTTCAGCGCTCGAAGGATTTGCGCGTCGCGCTGCGGCTCGCGCTGGCGCTGTTGAAACTGGAGGGTGTGCCGGGTTTTCGCGACGGGTTGCTGGTGCTCAGGGGGCTCGTCGAAAAATACTGGGATCCGGTTTTCCCGCGTCTCGACCCGGACGACGGCAACGATCCCCTCGAACGGGTGAACATTTTCTCCAGCCTCGCGACGGCGGCGGGAACTTTTGGCGATCCGATCCAGATTCTCACGCGGCTGCGGCAGGCGCCGCTGACGGATTCGCCGCAGTTCGGGCGCATCAGTCTGATGGACATCGATCGGTCGAATGCCGTGGCCGCCGATGGCGCGGCCGGCATGACGGCGGGCCAGGTGCAGGCGGCGTTTCGCAGCACGCCGCCGGAGAAGTTGCGCGCGATTTACGAGGGCATCGCGGGCGCGCATGGGGCCGTGAAGGAAATTGACGACCTTCTCACCAAGGCAGTGGGCAGCAGCAAATCCGTGGCGTTCGATGCGCTCATCGCGCTGCTCAGGGAACAGCAAAAAACCGTCGCTCCTTTCGCCGCGCCGAATGAAAACAGCGAGCCGGGGGCGGAAGTCGCGGCGGGCGGCGCGGGGATGCCGGCGGAGGGGGCGGGCATCTCCGGCAGCGTGCGCACGCGGCAGGATGTCATCCGCGTGCTGGATCAAATCTGCGACTTTTACCGGAGGACCGAACCCTCCAGTCCGGTGCCGCTGATCCTTCAGCGTGCGCGCCGGCTCGTGGACATGGATTTCATCGCACTTCTCACCGACCTCGCGCCCGACTCGATGAAGGACATCCATCTGATCGCGGGCATCAAGCCGGAGTAGAGTCCGAGCCGGGCGGCAAATGCGACGGCGGGATCCAGTGATTTTTTTTTGCGATGCAAACGCGAATCTTCTTGCTCTCAAAACCAAAAGCTGAGCAGATGATCACAGTTCCGAATCCGCCGAGCAAAGCTTCCCCATCAATATCGGAAAAAGATCGCCGTGAGCTTCAATTTTTTAACCCTCAGATCATCCTATGGCTAAAGCTAGCAGTCAGAAGTTCATCGCACGCAACCGCGCTCCCCGCGTCCAGATCGAATATGATGTGGAAGTGTATGGCTCGCAGAAAAAGGTGGAGCTGCCTTTCGTCATGGGCGTGATGGCCGACCTATCCGGCAAGCCAGCCGATCCGCTGGCACCGGTGGATGAGCGGAAGTTCCTCGAGATTGATGTGGATAATTTCGACGACCGCCTCAAGGCGTTCAAGCCGCGCGTGGCCTTCCAAGTGCCGAACACGCTGACGGGTGACGGAAATATCGCCGTGGATCTGACCTTTGAAAGCATGGATGACTTTTCGCCCGCGGCCGTCGCCAAGAAAGTGGACGCCCTGAATAAGCTCCTGACCGCCCGCAACGAACTGTCGAACCTGCTGACTTTCATGGATGGCAAATCGGGTGCTGAGGAAGTGCTGGGCAAGCTCTTGGCTGATCCGGCGCTGCTCAAGACTCTGGCCTCCGCACCCAAGCCCGAGGCTCCTCAATAACACCCGACTTATGGCTGATCCGAATACCCAAGCGCAGACTGCCACCGCTCCGGCGGCGGGCGAAATCAATGAATTTGAGGCGCTGCTCAACCAGCAGTTCAAGCCCAAGACTGACTCGGCGAAAAGCGCAGTCCATTCCGCGGTGAAAACGCTGGCGGAGCAGGCGCTGGCGAGCACCAAGCTCGTCGGTGATGATGTGATCGCTTCGATTCAGGCAATCATTGCAGAACTGGATCGGAAACTTAGTGAGCAGGTGAATAAGATCATCCATCACGAAGACTTCAAGGCCCTCGAGGGGAGTTGGCGCGGACTTTCCCATCTGGTCAATAATACGGAGACCGACGAGAAGCTGAAGATTCGTGTGATGAACATCTCGAAGAAGGAGGCGGCCAAGAGTTTGAAGAAGTTCAAGGGAACTGCCTGGGATCAAAGTCCGCTTTTCAAGAAGATTTACGAGGATGAGTTTGGCACGCCCGGAGGTGCCCCTTACGGCTGTCTGATTGGGGACTACCAGTTTGATCATTCCCCGCCGGATGTGGAAATGCTCGGCAGCATCGCGCAGATTTCCTCAGCCTCACATTGCCCATTCATCACCGCAGCGGCGCCTACCTTGATGAACATGGAAACATGGCAGGAACTCAGTAATCCCCGCGACTTGACCAAGATCTTCCAGACCCCAGATTATGCCGCATGGCGTTCGCTCCGCGCGTCCGAAGATGCTCGTTATCTCGGACTCACCATGCCGCGCGTGCTCGCCCGCATTCCCTATGGAGCCAAGACAAATCCGCTCGAGGAATTTGCCTTCGAGGAGGATACGGAAGGTGCCGATCACGGGAAATATTGCTGGATGAATTCTGCGTATGCGATGGGGGTCAACATCACCCGGGCATTTAAGCTCTACGGCTGGTGCGCCTGCATCCGCGGCGTAGAAAGTGGTGGCATGGTTGAAGGATTGCCGGTGCATACTTTTCCGACGGATGATGGGGGCGTGGACATGAAATGCCCCACGGAGATCGCCATCACGGATCGCCGCGAGGCCGAGATCGCCAAGAATGGCATGATGCCGCTCTCGCATTGGAAGAACACCGACTATGCCGTCTTTGTCGGAGCACAGTCCCTGCAGAAGCCGCAGGAATACGAAGACCCGGATGCTACTGCGAATGCAAATCTCGCGGCGCGTCTGCCGTATCTCTTCGCCACATGTCGTTTCGCCCATTATCTAAAGTGCATGGTGCGCGACAAGATTGGTTCGTTTAAGGAACGGAGTGACATGGAATCTTGGCTAAATAGTTGGATTCAGCAATTTTGCGTTTCGAGTGAGACCGCATCTGAAAATGATAAGGCGCGCAGACCGCTTGCCGCTGCGGAAGTCGTGGTGGAGGAAGTAGAAGGGAATCCGGGCTATTACACGTCCAAGTTTTTCCTCAGGCCGCATTACCAGTTGGAGGGACTTACCGTTTCGCTCCGATTGGTTTCAAAGCTCCCTTCCGGCAAAGGCGGAAAATGAAGGAACATTTCAATTCGCGACTAGGACAAACGTTGTATTCTGAATCACATTCAAAGTGCAGCGGGCACCGGGTCGCGTTGACAAACAAAACAAAAACAAAAACAAACGCACTGAAAGGAATAATTATATGGCTCTAGACATGTTTATTAAGATCGGGGATATCAAAGGTGAATCCAAGGACAAAGCTCACAAAGAGAAGATCGATGTGCTCGCGTGGAGTTGGGGAGTGTCAAACTCAGGCAACGCCCAAGTCGGTGGCGGTGCCGGGGCTGGAAAGGTGAATGTGCAGGATCTGAGTTTCACCAAATACGTGGACAGCGCCACGCCTCCCTTGTTGCTGGCCGCTTCCAATGGCAAGCATTACGACGAGGCCACTCTGACCGTGCGCAAGGCCGGCGAGCATCCGGTCGAGTACATCAAAATCAAAATGACGGAAGTGCTCATCACTTCGCTCTCGACCGGTGGATCCGGCGGGGAAGACCGTCTGACCGAAAATGTGACATTGAACTTCGCAAAAGTGAGCGTGGATTACACTCCGCAGGATGACAAGGGCAAGGGCGGCACCGCAATCCCATACAGCTGGGATATCGCTGCGAACGTAAAGGCATAAGGCCTTTATCCTAGATGACTATCACAGCCAGCGCGGTGTTTACCAAAACCCGCGCTGGCTGTTTTTTTACCTCTGGCACTCGGAGGCCCGAGATAGGGCCCGTCCGAACATCGAACGAATGCCACGCGCGTGGCGCGGTTTGCCTATACCGCCGATCACTGACATCACGTAAGCTATGACTGCCGAAGAACACATCCGCGCCGAAGACCTGCCTGCCGCCATGGCGGCACTGCATGAGGCGATTAAGAAGGATCCTGCTGATGCAAAGCTGCGGATTTTTCTCTTTCAGCTTCTGAGCGTAAATGGCGAGTGGGAAAAGGCCCTGACCCAGTTGAATCTGATCGCCGACATTAGTCCCGACAGTATGATTCTGGCGCAGATATTCCGACCCGTGGTGCAGTGCGAGGCGCTCAGGGCGGAAGTATTTGCGGGAAGACGCAGTCCCCTCATCTTTGGTGAACCGCAGGAATGGATGGGCTGGCTGGTTCATGCCAATTCGCTGGCCGCGATTGGAAAACTCAAAGAGGCGCGCGAACTTCTCGACCGCGCGCTGGAGGCCGCTCCGGCTATTTCCGGAAGCATCAACCAGCATGACTTTGCCTGGATCGCCGACGCGGACTCGCGCCTCGGCCCGGTGGTCGAGGCGGTCATTGATGGAAAATACTATTGGGTGCCTTTCAACCGCATTGCGAAGATCGAAATATCGCGTCCGTCCGATCTGCGCGACTTAGTCTGGATCGCGGCGACCTTTACCTGGGCGAATGGCGGCGAGAGTTCGGGTTTGATTCCCGTGCGCTATGTGGGGAGTGAAGTTGCGAACGACAGCGGCCTCCGCCTTGCGCGGAAGACTGAATGGGAAGATGCGGGCGAGGGCTTCTTCTTCGGCAAAGGCCAGCGGCTTTTCGCGACGGATGCCGGCGAATATCCGGTGCTGGAGACATTGGTCATCAAGCTCAACCATCCCGACGCGCCGCCCGCAGCGGTCCCCGATGTTTAGCCCTCGCTGGTGACGCTCGCCAGCGGGAAGTTGATGGCCCGGCAATTTGACGTGGAAGGACAACTCCTCAGCGCAGCCCAAGGGACGAATCATGAACTTATACATGCCAAACAAGATCTGGAAGGAACACTACAGGACAAGCGAGGATTTACCGCCCCACAATACGCGAATGCTTCGGAACGCGAGGCCATCCAGTCCACTTATAGGATGAATCCTGATGGGCCACAACGGGTTTCCCATGAGGGACGGGAATCCAAGTAGGGTGTTCTCTAAATCAAATGAAAGTCATTTCTCCATTGAACGGATTAGTCGGCGCATTTCTTCTTGTGCAAATGTGTTTTCTGGTATGTGCATCAGCAGACCTCCGGGCAGACGCGTTGTGATTGAAGGCTTAGGAACGCTCAAAAAAGAATGGATCGGCGATGAGGTCAAATTACACGAACTTCTACGTCTGGACGAAAAACGCCGCGTCAACGAAGTTATGAGTTGGTGTCGGAGGCAATTGTCTGAAGAAAACGTATGGATAATCAACGGTATTGAGGGAAAGGGGCCGATGCCTTACGACAGTTTTAAGAAAAGGGTTCATCATCTTCTGGTTGAAGATCCGGATTTGGTCGCATTGCAGCAGCTATTCCGGGATGGGAATCGGATTCTTCATTTTTCATCGAAGCAAGCTGACTATGGCTACATTTGTGTACGTGACCAAAAAGGTGTGTACACTTATTGGCAAGCAATCCGATGAAAGGTGCAAAGGAGGGATGAGTGCCATTCCAATCTGTCCCTCGTTCTACGGCTCCACGGCGCGCAACCGAATGAGCGGCGTGGGCGTAGACGACACTGCGCTGGCCGGTTTCGGCTATGTCCGCGACGGCAGGCGCACCGGCAGAAGCCTGACAAACGACACGAGCACCGACTAACACTACGACCTCGCCAACTCACTCAAAAGCCGTCGGCCATCTCCAAAACACGGACAGTCTCCATCCTTGTAGCATAATGCGACTGCACTTATAGATATTTTCCTGCATTCCTCGTGCATCTTGTGAAGCAGTTTCAAAATCTTTGACCAACATGAAAGCCCCCTCCTCCCCTGCACTTGTCTTCTCATTCATCACACAACCCGGATTCATCCGCAGGCTGGTTTTAGTCTGTCTCCTGCTCCTTTCCTACACTTGTCTTCCTACACTCTCAGCAGCGGAGGGCTGGGCGACGACGGAGCAGAAGGAGGCTTGGAAGGCGCAGGCACAGGTCTTTCTGGACAAACCGCAGGTGGCAACGCGGCATCCCGACTTAGTCATCAATTCCGCTTACCTCGCAAGGATCAAGAGTTGGATGGCCAATAAGGATTATGCGGCGATTGAAGCCGAAGCCGGGCGACTTCGCACCGGAGCGGTGAGGCTGGAATCCAGTGCATGGGCGCTCGCGACTTTTGGCTTCGGGATCATGGGCACAAAGAATGACCGGGAGGATGTGCTGCGTCGAATCGAGGACTGGATGAAGCAGGAACCAACGTCGGTGACGGCAAAGGTGGCGTGGCTCGAGACGATGACCTCCTGGGCATGGGATGCGCGTGGGGGCGGGTATGCGGATACGGTCACGCCGGAAGGTGCAAAGCTTTTCGACGAGCGGCTGGACAAGGCCGATGGGTTTATACAAAAGCACCCGGAGATAGAAAACAGTCCGACAGGCTGGATCGAGAAGCTGACGGTGCTGATGGGCCAGGGCGCCACCAAGGCAGCAATCTTGAAGATGGGGAGCAGGCGGTGGCGAAATTCCCGGATGATGGCCAGCTCTACGGCCAAGTGGGCACCATGCTGCTTCCCCGATGGTATGGGCAGGCAGGGGACGCAGAGGAATGGCTGAAGCACTCCACGGCGAAGCTTCCCCAGCCGGCACAGGACGAAATCTATGCGAGCGTGGCGCTGGTCTGGCTGAGAAATGACTATCTGAGCGAACGGAGGGACAAGGTGTTCTCGTCCAAACGTCTCGACTGGACAAAGATTCGCTCGCGTGCCGGCAAGGTGCTGGCCAAGCACCCGAAGAGCACCTGGCTGGCGGGCAATTACTTCATCGCGGCGACGCAGGCTGGAGATGCGGATGCCGCCTTGGAAATCTATGCGACGTGGCTCCACGGTGAATTTGACCGGGCCGACACGACCAAGCCTCTGTTTGAGAAAATGGTGGACTGGATGGCGAAGGCGCATGACCTCAAGCGCTCGAAGTAGGATTTCACCGGTTGGGTGCGGGACAGCCCGATCTCGCTTTTGACAATCTTGTCTGGCCCTCGGGGCGGGAGGCTGGCTAAGCTGCACGAGAAAAGCCGCCATGCCCGTCGCCCAAGCCACTCCGTTTGAAAGGCTGCAGCCGTGTCTGTTTGACCGGCTGCTGGACGAGGATGTGCAGAACAAGCAGGAGGGACGGAGTGCGCGGTTGATTTCACTTTCGGAATATCGCAACGCGGTGCTGCGCGATCTGAGCTGGCTGCTGAATTGTAGCAACCATGTGAAGTCGGAGGGGCTGGATGAGTTTCCGCATGTGGAGTCATCGGTGTTTAATTTTGGCAAGCCCACGCTCTCGGGTCTGGGCGTGGCCGGCATGAATCTGCAGGAACTCGAGATCGAAATCGCGCGGGCGGTGCGCAATTTTGAACCGCGCATCGTGGGAGACACGCTGATGGTCCGCGCGGTGCGCGAGTCTTCGAAGGGCTCGCCGAGCATGTTGGTCTTCGAGATTCGTGCGGACCTTTGGGCGCGGCCCTTTCCGGAGAAGCTGTTCATCAAGACGGCGCTCGATATCGAGACGGGCGCGGTGACGATGTAAAAGAGTGTGGAAAGAGTCCACGGCATCGAATTTGGAAGCCATGAACCCAGGAACGGAGAAAGTGAAAGGCACGGATAGCATGATTTCATGGCTTCCAAATTCCACTCCACCGCTGCGAATCGCACAGCGAACGCACTGTTTCCACAGTCTCTGAGCGCAGCGATGTGTGGGGCGAGAAAGTCTGTGACTTGCGCCAAGCGATGCCGGTAAGCTGGTCGCGAAAATCCACGGGATGAACCGCACCTTTCTCGGTCTCTACAACAACGAACTGCATCACCTCCGCGAGGTGGCCGGAGAGTTTGCGCGCGAGTTTCCGAAAATCGCGGGCCGGCTCGCGCTGGACAAGGATGCGAAGGAGGAATGCCCGGATCCGTTTGTCGAGCGCTTGCTCGAAGGCTTCGCGTATCTCGCCGCGCGCGTGCAGCTCAAGCTCGACGCCGAGTTCCCGCGCTTCACGCAGTCGCTGCTCGAGACGGTGTATCCGCATTACCTTTGCCCCACGCCCTCGATGGCAGTCGTGCGCCTGGAGCCCGATGGGAATGCCGCGGGCGCGCCGGAAGGATTTCTGATCCCGCGGGGCAGCACGCTGCGCGGCGTGAGCAGCTCGAGCGACACGGCGTGCGAGTTCCGTTCCGCGCACGATGTGCGCATGTGGCCGCTGCGCGTCGCCGAGGGAAAGTATCTCACGCGCACGATGGCGGAACTCGGTCTGCCGGATGCGCTACGCGGCAAGGCGGCGATTCGCATCCGGCTGCAGACGCTCGCGGGGGTGAAGTTCAAGACGCTCGAAATGGACAGCCTGCCCATTTTTGTGCGCGGGCTGAATGAGACGCCGGCGGCGATTTTTGAGCAAATTTTTGCGCGCGCCTCGCACGTCATCGTGCGGACCGGGAAGGCCAGTGGAAACGTCTGCCACGTCCTGCCGGCGAGCACGCTGCAGCGCGTCGGGCTGCGGGAGGACGAGGCGATGCTGCCGTTTGCGCCGCGCGGCTTCGAGGGCTACCGGCTCGTGCAGGAATATTTTTCGATGCCGGAACGGTTTCTCTTTTTCGCGTTCACGGAACTGCGCGAGGCGCTGCGCAAATGCGACTGCGAGCAGGTGGACCTGATCATTTTGCTGAAGGAGGCCGAGCCGCGGCTCGAAAATGTCGTGGATGCGGAGTCTTTCGATCTGTTCTGCACGCCGGTGATCAATCTTTTTCCGAAGCGGCTCGATCCAATTGCGCTCGGCGACAGATTTTCCGAATATCACGCCGTAGCCGACAAGACGCGGCCGCTCGATTTTGAAATTTACCAGATTCAGAAAGTGATCGGGCAGGGGACCTCCGCGGAGTCGCAGCAGATCTTCCAGCCATTCTACCTCGCGCGCGATGTGGATCTCGAATCGGCGGCGTACTTCAATGCGCACCGCGTGCCGCGCGTGCTCTCGGCGCGCGAGAAGCAGTTCGGCGCGACTTCGTCCTACACGGGCAGCGAACTTTACCTCTCGCTCGTGGACGGTAAAGCCGCGCCGTACCGGGCGGAACTCGCGCAACTGAATGTGACTGCGCTGTGCAGCAACCGGCACCTGCCGATCCAATTGATCACGCGGCAGGGCAAGACGGATTTCCGGCTCGATTTGTTCGCGCCGGTGAGCGCGATTCGCTGCGTCGCCGGGCCGACGGATCCGCGGCCCGCGCACCCCGACGGCGAAATCGCGTGGCGCGTGATCAGCCACATGTCGCTGAATTACCTCTCGCTGCTCAACGCGGAGGGCGATGGCGGCCCCGCCGGTCTCCGCGAAATGCTGAAGCTCTACAGCGACGTGACGGATGTCCGCAGCAGCAAGCAGATTGACGGCATCGTCGCCGCGTTTTGCCAGCCGATCATTCGCCGCGTGGAAGCGCCGGGACCGCTCACGTTCGGCCGCGGCCTGGAGGTCGTCGTCGAGTTCGACGAGCACGGCTTTGAGGGCACAGGCATCTTCATGCTCGGCTCGGTGCTCGAGCAGTTTTTTGCGCGCTACGTTTCGCTGAATTCCTTCACCGAAACCGTCATTCGTTCGCAGCAACGCGGAGACATTATCCGATGGCCAGCACATCCGGGGAAACGACCGATCATCTGATTGCGCGCCTGGCCGCGGAGCCGTTTGCGTTCGGATTTTTCCGCGCGGTGCGGCTGCTCGAAAGCCATTTCCGCGATGCTCCGCGCATCGGCACGTCGCAGCGGCTGCGCGATGACTGGATCCGCTTTGGGCAAAAGCCGTCGCTCGCGTTTGCGCCCGCGTCGCTCGAGCAATTCGATGCGCCGGGCGAGGAGCCCGCACGGATGTTTGTGCAATTTCTCGGCCTGCTCGGGCCGAATGGTCCGCTGCCGGTTCACGTCACGGAGTTCATCCTCGGGAGGATCATCAGCTCAAAAGATCGCACGCACGCGCGGTTTCTCGACATGTTCAATCACCGCTTCATCTCGCTGTTTTACCGCGCATGGGCCGCGGCGCAGAAGACCGCCGATTTCGACCGCCCCGAAGATTCGCGCTTCGCCGCGTACCTCGGCGGACTGATCGGCATCGGCATGAAATCGCTGCTCCACCGCGATCCCGTGCCGGATCGCGCGAAGCTTTTTTTCTCCGGTCGTCTCGCGTGCCAGACGCGCAACGCCGAGGGCTTGCACGCGATCCTCGAGGGCTTCTTCGGCATCCGCACGGTCATCGAGGAATTTTGCGGATTCTGGATGCGCCTCCCGGATGCGAACCAATGCCGCCTCGGCGAATCGCCGGCCACCGGCTCGATCGGTCGCAACGCGATCGCCGGCACGCGCAAGTACGAGACGCAGCTCAAATTCCGCATCCGCATGGGGCCGATGAAACTGCGCGACCTCGAGCGCATGCTGCCCGGCGGCGATTCGTTCAAGCGGCTGAAGGCGTGGGTCATGAATTACGTCGGCTACGAGTTGAAGTGGGACGTGCAGTGTGTCGTCGAGGCGGCGGAAGTCCCCGCGGCGGTGCTCGGAAAATCCGGCCGGCTCGGCCTCTCTTGCTGGAGCAAAAGCCAGGAGTTCACGAAGGACGTGGAGGACCCAATTTTCGATCCGGAAAATTACGCGTGAAAATCCGCGCTCGCTAAACGTGGAGGGCCGCGCAAGAGGAGCGCCGCGCGTCCCGCCGCCCACAACGAACGGCGGAGCCGCAGTTCCTAATCTGGCCGCGCACAAATGGGCGCTGCGCTTGAAGCGAGATGGCCGGCGAGACGCACGGCGCTCCGCGACGGCGCGCGCATCCTTTGCTTTCACCTGCCGGCGATTTTCAGATGGCGCGGAGAATCGCGCTTCGCTAATCCATTCCGTCCGAAACCCGTTGCGCCTGCGGGAGGCTCGTCAGCAGACAGCGGCGGCAATTTTCCCCAATCACACCCAGCAACAACCCACCACCGCCATGGCCGAAATCAGACCCGCAGTTCTTTTTGGAAAGCTCAATACCATCGCCTACAAGGCACTCGAAGGAGCGACGGTGTTTTGCAAAATGCGCGGCAATCCGAAGGTGGAATTGCTGCACTGGATTTTCCAACTCGTGCAGGTGCCAGACACGGACTTGCTGCGTATCATCAAGCACTTCGAAATCGACGCGTCGAAACTCGCGTCGGATTTGCAAGCCAGTCTCGATCGGCTTCCGCGCGGCGCGAGCGGCATTGAGGGATTTTCGCAGCAGGTGCAGGAGACCGTGGAGAAGGCGTTCGTCTTTGCGCAGCTTCTCTTCGGCGAAGTGCAGGTGCGGACCGGACACATCATGGTCGCGCTTTTGAAGGATCCAGGACTGCGGCACATTCTTCCCGCACTCTCGAAGGAGTTCGCCAAAATCAAAGAAGGCACGCTCTCCGACGACTTCGCGAAAATCGTCGCGGGTTCTGCGGAGGACGCGCTCGCGCCTGCGGACGGGAGCGGCGCGGCAAGTGCGTCGCCCGGCGATGCGAGCGGCGCGATTGCCCCGGCGGTGATGGGCAAGCAGGAGGCGTTGAAAAAATTCACAACCGACCTCACGGAAAAAGTCCGCAGGGGCGAGATCGATCCCATCATCGGGCGCGACGAGGAAATCCGGCAGTGCGTGGACATCCTCATGCGCCGCCGGCAAAATAATCCGATCCTCTGCGGTGAGGCGGGCGTGGGAAAGACCGCGGTCGTCGAGGGCTTCGCGCATCGCATCGTCGCGGGCGATGTGCCGCCTGCGCTGAAGGACGTGAGCGTGCTTTCGCTCGACATCGGCCTGCTGCAGGCGGGCGCGAGTATGAAAGGCGAATTCGAGCAACGGCTGCGCAGCGTGATTGACGAAGTGCAGGCGTCGCCGAAACCGATCATCATTTTCATTGATGAAGTCCACACGCTCATCGGCGCCGGCGGCGCGGCGGGCACGGGCGACGCGGCGAATTTGCTGAAGCCCGCGCTTGCGCGCGGCACGCTGCGCACGCTCGCGGCGACGACGTGGGACGAATACAAAAAGCACATCGAAAAAGATCCCGCGCTCACGCGGCGTTTCCAGACGGTGAAGATCGAGGAACCCGACGAGGCGAAATGCATCCGCATGATGCGCGCCGTCGTCGCGCCGTTTGAAAAACACCATCGCGTGCAAATTCTCGACGAGGCGATCGAGAGCGCGGTGCGGCTGTCGCACCGCTACATTGTCGCGCGGCAGTTGCCGGACAAAGCCGTGAGCCTCATTGATACCGCGAGTGCGCGCGTCGCCGTGAGCCAGCACGCGGTGCCCGCGGAGGTGGATGACTGCCGCCGTCGCATTCAATCACTCGAAACTGAAACCGAAATCCTCGGCCGCGAGACTGCCGTCGGCGTCGATCACAAATTGCGCACGACCGACGTCGCCGACAAACTCGCGAAGGAAAAAGAGAAGCTCGCCGAGTTGGAGAAACATTGGGCGGAGGAAAAGGAACACGTGAGCAAGATCCTCGACATCCGCGCGAAGCTGCGCGGCGCGGGCATCGGGCCGGATGATGCGGTGAAGGGTAGGGGGGGGTTGCAACCCGCTTCGAGCGTCGCAAAATCCGCCTCGTCCGAAACGCCCTCAGCAAAGGCACCCCCGGCCACGTCCGGTGCGCCGGGGAAAATACCCGGCGCGGCGGATGGAACATCCGCCCTACCCGAGGCATCCGCGCCTCCGCAAGGCGACGGCGCACTCTCAGCCGAGGAGCGCGAGAAACTGGTCGCAGAGCTCGCGCAGCTTCAGGGCGAGTTGAAAAAGTTCCAGGGCGAGACGCCGCTCATTTTCCCGAGCGTGGATGCCGCCGCCATCGCGAGCGTCGTCGCGGATTGGACGGGCATTCCCGTGGGCCGGATGGTGAAGGACGAAATCCAGCAGGTGCTGAAGCTCGCCGACATTTTGGAAAGGCGCGTCATCGGCCAGCGCAGTGCGCTCGACGCCATCGCGCGTCGCATCCAGACGAGCCGCGCACAGCTCGATAATCCGAATCGGCCCATCGGCGTCTTCATGCTCGTCGGTCCGTCGGGGACGGGAAAAACGGAGACTGCGCTCACGCTTGCCGAAGCGCTCTACGGCGGTGAGCAGAACATGATCTCGATCAACATGAGTGAGTTTCAGGAGGCACACACCGTCTCCACTTTGAAAGGCTCGCCTCCCGGCTACGTCGGCTACGGCGAGGGCGGCATCCTCACCGAAGCCGTGCGCCGCCGTCCGTACAGTGTCGTGCTCCTCGATGAAGTCGAGAAGGCGCACAGCGATGTGCATGAGATTTTTTTCCAAGTCTTCGACAAGGGCTGGATGGAGGACGCCGAGGGCCGCCACATTGATTTCAAGAACACGGTCATCATCCTCACGAGCAACGCCGCGCAGGATGTCATCATCAACATGTGCAAGGACCCCGACCTCATGCCTGATGCCGCTGGCCTCGAAAAGGCCATGCGCCTTCCGCTGACGAAAGTTTTCCCCGACGCGCTGCTGAACCGTCTCGTCGTCCTGCCATTCTATCCGATCTCGAAGGAAATGCTGAAACTCATCATCGGTCTGAACCTCAAGAAGGTCGCACGCCGGATCGCGGAAAATCACAAGGTGCCGATGACCTACAGCGACGAAGTCCCCGACCTCATCGCCAAGCGCTGCACCGAACTCGAGCGCGGCGCGCGCATGGTGGACGCGATGATCACGAACACGATGCTGCCCGAGATCGGCCGCGAAATGCTCACGCGTCTCGCCGAGGGGCAGGAGGTTTCCAAAGTGGAGATCGCGGTGAAGGACGGCGCGTTCGAATACAGCTTCGCGTAAAGCAGAGCGGCGGAGCGCCATCGGTTCCGGTGGCATGAAAACAAAACGCGCAGCGTCCATTTTCCCCGCGGTTGGGCAGATGATCAAAGCGGCGCTGCACGCATTTTCCGCCGAGGCGGGTGGTCCGCTTCACTGCTCCGCCGGCACGTTCTCTACACGTTGAAACGGAACTCCACCACGTCGCCGTCCTTAATCACGTATTCCTTGCCTTCGATGCGCAGCTTCCCGGCTTCGCGTGCTTTCGCAAATGAGCCGAGCGTCACGAGGTCTTCGTAATTCGCGACTTCCGCTGCGATGAAGCCGCGTTCGAAATCCGTGTGGATCACTCCGGCCGCGGCGGGTGCCTTGTCGCCGGCGCGGATGGTCCAGGCGCGCGTCTCCTGCTCGCCGGTCGTGAGGTACGTGCGCAGGCCGAGCAGGTGATAGACGGCCCGGATGAGTTCGCTCACGCCGCTGGATTTTGCGCCGATGCCCGCGAGGTATTCCGAAGCTTCGGCCTCGCTGAGTTCGCCGAGTTCGCTTTCGATCTGCGCGGAAATCACGATCGTCTCCGTGCCGAAATGTGTCGCGGCAAACGCGCGCACGGCCTCGACGAATGGCTTCGCCACGCAGTCGCGCCCTTCGGCGAGCGCACCGAGATCGCCCTCCGCGACGTTGCAGGCGAAGATGGTCGGCTTGCCCGAGAGCAGGAAAAATTCCCGCATCAGCTTTTTTTCGTCGTCGGAAAGTTCGAGCGTCGTCGCGGGTTTGCCGGCGTCGAGATGCGGCTGCAATTTTTCGCAGAGCGCGACTTCCGCCTTCGCCTGCTTGTCGCCGCCGCGCGCGGTCTTCGTCTGGCGATCCTTCCGTTTCTCCACCGCGGCGAGATCGGCGAGGATCAGTTCGGTGTTAATCACCTCGATGTCGCGCACGGGATCGACGGTGCCGGAGACGTGGTGGATGTCCGCGTCCTCGAAGCAGCGCACGACCTGCACGATGGCGTGCACCTCGCGGATCACGCTGAGAAACTGGTTGCCGAGCCCTTCGCCCGACGCCGCGCCTTTCACGAGTCCCGCGATGTCCACAAACTCAATCGCCGCGGGCACGAGCTTCTTGCTGCCGCTGATTTTGCTCAGCACCTCCAGCCGCGCATCCGGCACGATCACCACGCCGACATTCGGGTCGATCGTGCAAAAGGGATAATTTGCCGCCTGCGCCTTGCGGGTGCGGGTGACGGCGTTGAAGAGGGTGGATTTGCCGACGTTGGGAAGTCCGACGATGCCTGCGCTGAGCATGATGTTTTTTTCTTGGAAAAGTGGGCGCGCAGTCCAGCGGAGCGCGGCGGCGGCGGCAAGGGCGGATGTGCGTCGGCGGACCCGGCTGGAATTTGGAAGCCATCCCTGCCGCAGATTATTTTACCACGGATGACACGGACGGCTTTCAGAAAAGTTCTTCATCCGTGCCATCCGTGTCATCCGTGGTTGAAACATCCGTGCGATTTCGGGAGTGAAGCATCGAAGAGGTCCCCGAGTCTGTCCGCGGGGATTTCTTGCGCGTGAAAATCCGTCTTCCCTCCGCGGTCGCGAGTGGCATCATTTTCCGCATCATGAAAACTCTCCTCTCCCTTGTCGCCTTCGCCGGTCTCACCGCATCCGCCTTTGCCGCCAAGGAAGGCTGGCTGGACGACCTCGAAAAGGCGAAGACGCAGGCGAAGGCGGAGAACAAAAAAATCCTGCTCGATTTCACCGGCTCCGACTGGTGCGGGTGGTGCAAGAAGCTCGATGCGGAGGTTTTCAGCCACCAGGAGTTCAAGGACTACGCGGCCAAAAAGCTCGTGCTTGTGGAGGTGGATTTCCCAAAGGGTTTCAAATTGCCCGATACGACGAAAAAGCAGAACGATGATCTGGCGAAGAAATTCCAAATCCGCGGCTATCCGACCATCATCGTCACCTCGCCCAGCGGCGCGAAGCGGGGCGAACTCGGCTATGTCGAAGGCGGACCGAAGGCTTTCATTAAAGCGCTCGAAAAGGCGAAATAGCGCCCGTCTTTCCCATCCGCACGCGAGGCGCGATCAGGCCGCGTGGCCGTGCATTTCGTCGGCTTGGTGCGCGACCTCGAGCACGAGGGACTGCCAGTTCGTCTTGATGCTGTGCGGATACGGCGCGGTGTCCTGCACCTCGGCGACACGGCCGGCCTGCCAGCCGGAGATTTCCGCAAAGGCGTCGTAGCCGAGTTTTTTCGTGCCGTCCTCCATGAGCAGCAGCGCGTGCGCGACGTTGCCCTTTTCAAAATACACGCGGCCGCTGCGGCGGTTGTTCGTGAATTCGAGGATGCTCGAGGCGCCGCTCATGCACTTGAGTTGTACGATGTCGAGCGGGGTGAGGCCGCTGAGCGTGGCGCGGAAATTTGACGTCTCGCTCGCGCTCTGCTCCGTCCAGCCGAGCAATTTGGAAATCGCCGCGCAGAGCTGCGTGCGCTGGATGGGCTTGCTGAGGAGCTGCACCACGCCGAGCTGCTCGGCGCGCGCGCGATGCTCGTCGGACGGGGTGGCGGTGACGATGATCGCGGTGGCCTGTGGCTGGAGCACCGCAGCTTCGCAGAGAAAATCAATGCCGTCGCCGTCGGGCAGGCCGATATCCACGATGAAAAGGTCCACAAATTTCCCGGCCATCTGCTGCCGCGCCTGCGCGATGGAACCGGCGGTGAGCAGCACGTACGGCCGCGGCAGGGAGCTGAGGGCGTTGCGGACAAAAAACTGAACGGTCGTGATGTCCTCGATCAGAAGAATAGTGGCAGTGGCGTGGCTCATGTGGGCGTGTCGGCGAAAGATTGAGAAAGCATCTGCCGGGCCACGGCGGGCCTGTGGAAATTTTGAAGGGTGAATTTTGGGGGTTTGAATGTGATTTGGGGCCGCGCTGATTTGCGGCGAGTCCCGGCGCGAAACTCGGAGCCAAGGTGGACAGCAGAGTTTTCGTGCGTGCGCCGGAAACGCGGAAGCGCTGAAGAGCACCGGCGGGCCACCTGTGCGTCCCGCGGCTTTGCCGCCCGGCCTTTTCCTGATTTTCTGGCCTCCAAATTGAAAACGCGGCACGCGCGATTTCTCATCGCGCTCCGCCTCGGCTGAATCCACAACTCAAAATTCAGAATTCGAAATTCCCAAATGCACGACCGCCCGCTTTCCACACGCGAACTTTACGACCGGTATGTCATCCCGACTTACGGTCGCTTTGATCTGAAACTCGCGCGCGGTCGTGGCTGCGAGGTGTGGGATGAAGACGGCAAACGGTATCTGGATTTCGGCGCGGGCATCGCGGTCACGAGCATCGGGCACGCGCATCCGCGCGTCGTGCGCGTGCTGCAGGAGCAGGTCGCCAAGCTCGTGCACACATCGAATCTTTATTTCACGCGACCGCAGGCGGTGCTCGCCGAGCGGCTCGTGCGGCTCGTGAATGGCGGCTCTGCCGCGGGCGCGGGGGGAAAAGTTTTTTTCTGCAACTCCGGCGCAGAGGCGAACGAGGCGCTGTTCAAGCTCGCGCGGAAATTTGGCAACGAGGGCGCGCCGCCGCCGCCCCGGCACACCGTTGGCGAATTCGTGCAGGCGGACACGCCGCGGTTCGGGATCGTGACGATGCTCGGGAGCTTCCACGGGCGCACGCTCGCGGGGATTTCTGCGACCGGTCAGGAAAAGGTGAAGAAGGGCTTCGAGCCGATGGTCGAAGGTTTCCGGCATGTGAAGTTCAACGACATCGCCGCGCTGCAATCTGCGGTGGACGAAGGCGGCACCGTCGCGGTGCTCCTCGAGCCGGTGCAGGGCGAAATCGGCGTGCAGCCCGCGGACGCGGAATTTTTGCGCGCCGCTCGGCGGCGGTGCGACGAGCGCGACCTGCTGCTGATGTTTGACGAAGTGCAGTGCGGCCTCGGGCGCACGGGCGACTGGTGCGGGTGGAAAAGCATCGCGCCTGACGTGATGCCGGACGCGGTGAGCTGGGCGAAGGGCATCGCCGGCGGATTTCCGCTCGGCGCAATCTGGGTGAGCGAGCGCGCGCTCACGCTGCGCGACGGCACGGCAACAAAACTCTGCGACCTCCTCGGCCCCGGCACGCACGGCACGACCTTCGGCGGCACGCCGCTCGTCTGCGCGGGCGCACTCGAAGTGCTCTCTGTGATCGAGGAGGAGCGGCTGCTGGAAAATGCGCGCGCAGTCGGCGCGCACGCGCTCGCGGTGCTGCGCGCGATGGCGTCGCCGCTGGTCGCGGAAGTGCGCGGCCTCGGCCTGATGATCGGCATCGAACTCGCCGCCGATTTTTCCGAACATGCAAAAGTGCCGGAGGGAAAATCACCGGCGCTTTTCCTCGTGGAAAAATTGCACGAGGCCGGCCTGCTCACGATCCCGAGCGGCACGCACGCACTGCGCTGGCTGCCCGCGCTGAATGTGACGCGCGCGGAGATTGACGACGCCGCCGCGATCCTCGCACGCGTGCTCACGGCGGTGTGACCCCATCGGAAAACGCCGCGAGCGTTGCGGCCCCCGGCGTTCGCGCATATCACCTTTGCCGATGAAATTCTCCCTGCTGTCCGCGATTTTCCTGTCCGCCGCGCGCGTCGCATTTGCGGATGATCCCGCGCCGCCGGAGGGCATGCTGCTGATTCGGGGCGGCGCTTTTTCCATGGGCAGCAAGGACGGCGCGAGCGACGAGCAGCCGGTGCATGAGGTGAAGGTGAAGTCGTTTTTCATGGACCGTACTGCGGTGACAAATGCGCAGTTCGAGGCGTTCACCATGGCGACGAAATACGTGACGACTGCGGAAAAATTGCTCACGGCGAAAGACATTCCGGGGCTGCTGCCGGAGTTTGAAGGCAAGGCGATGGCGCTCTGTTTTCGCGCGCCGAAAGGTGAGGTCGATCTACGCAACACGGGTGCGTGGTGGGAGCCCATCTTCGGTGCGAGCTGGCGGCATCCCGACGGCCCGGCGACGGATTTGAAAGGCCGCGAGAAACATCCCGTCGTGCACGTCTCGTGGGACGACGCGATGGCGTACTGCAAGTGGGCGGGCAAGCGGCTGCCGACGGAAGCCGAGTGGGAATTCGCGGCGCGCGGCGGGCTGGAGGGCGCGCGTTTCGTGTGGGGCAATGAATTTAATCCCGGCGGAAAATGGATGGCGAACACCTGGCAGGGAAAATTTCCCGAAACGAACACCGGCGAGGACGGTTACAAAACGACCGCGCCCGTGGGCAGCTATCCGCCGAATGGCTTCGGACTTTCCGACATGGCGGGGAACGTGTGGCAGTGGTGCGCGGACTGGTACCTCCCCGATTATTACGCGCGTTCGCCGAAGGAAAATCCGGCGGGACCGGACACGAGTTACGACCCGGACGAGCCGGGCATCATGAAGCGCGTGACGCGCGGCGGCTCGTGGATGTGCGCGGAAAATTACTGCCGCGGCTACCGCCCCGCGACGCGGATGAAAGTCGCGCCGGACACGGAATTTCAAAACACGGGCTTTCGCTGCGTGAAGGATCTGCCGTGAGCGAAACTGCGGACACCGCGCGGGCGCTGCGGCGCACGGCGCTCATTTTTGCCGGCATCCTCGTGGCGGCGGTGACGATGGTCGCGGTGTGGCTCGTGCCCGAGGCGAAGCGCATCGCGCGCAATCGCGACACGAAGCTGGCCGAGGCGCGCGCGGGCAGCGACATGGTGCGCGTTGCGGGCGGTGCCTTCACGATGGGCGCGAACGATGGCGCGCCGGACGAGCAACCGCTGCACGATGTGCGCGTGAATGAATTCTGGATGGATCGCACGGAGGTCACGAACGAGGAATTCGCGCGCTTTGCGCAGGCGACCGGCTACCTCACGACGGCTGAACTTTCGCCGCAAGGCGTGACGCTGGGCAGCCTGGCGATCGAGCAGCGCGAGGCGGGATCGTGGTGCTTTCGCCCGCACGAAAATGCGAATGCGGCCGAACGTCGGACGTGGATCGCGTTCGTCCCCGCTGCGTGCTGGCGCCGACCTCACGGAACAGGATCGGACATCGCGGGGCGCGAAAAATTCCCCGTCGTCCACCTCAGCCATGACGACGCGATCGCGTATTGCAAATGGGCGCACAAGCGCCTGCCGACGGAAGCCGAGTGGGAATGCGCGGCGCGCGGCGGGATGATTCTCACGCGCTACCCGTGGGGCAACGAGGTGCGGGGCGAGGACGGGCGGTGGATGGCAAACCTCTGGCAGGGAAATTTTCCGGCGAAGGACGAGGCGAAGGATGGCTACGCGGGCCTCGCGCCGGTCGCGCATTTTCCCGCGAACGGATCCGGCCTGCACGATCTCACGGGCAATGTCGCCGAGTGGTGCGCGGACTGGTACGACCCCACATACTACTCGCAGCTTCGCCCGGATCCGAATCGCGCCGCGCATCGCAATCCGCGCGGCCCGGAAATCAGCACCGATCCCGCGGAACCCGGTGTGTGGAAACGTGTCGTGCGCGGCGGATCATTTTTGAGCAGCGCGGAGGAATGCCGGGTCTCAGCGCGGGGAAAGGAAGCGCCGGGATTTTCCGCGGAATGGATCGGATTCCGATGCGTGAAGGACGCGCAGTGACATGAGCGAACTGGCCAAACCGCGATGGAAAAAATGGGCGGGCCGTGTCGTGCTGCTGCTCCTGCTGGCGCTCACGCTCGTCGCGCGCTGCCACAATCGCGCGAGCGTTTTTCACGACGGCGGCGTGTACTTTATCGACGGCGACTGCTACTCGCGGATGACGCGCGCGAAGATGGTGACGGAGGGCCACTGGTTCATCCGGCATCACGATTTTGAAAACTGGCCGCAGGGCATCACGCCGCACACGACCGCGCCGCTCGACTGGCTCATTGTCGCGCTGAAACCGATCGTGGATGTCGCGTTCCAGCTCGGCCTCGCGCCGGGCGCGGCGACCTATCGCACGCAATCGCTCGATGTCGCGGGCGCACTCATTTCGCCGCTGCTCGGCGTGCTCATCGCGGCGTGGCTGTGGTGGTGGGCGCGGCAGATGCGGCTGCATTTTCGCGCGGCGATGGTGCTGCTTTTTGCGCTGAGTCCGATCGCCGTCCACGGCACCGTGCTCGGGCGGCCGGATCATCAGTCGCTGCTCATGCTGCTGCTCGCGGTCGCGCTCGGCGGCGAATTGCGCCTCATGCGCTCGAAGGATGCGGGCGAAAAATCGCGGCGCGCGTGGAGCATCGCGACGGGATTTGCGTGGGGCTGCGCGCTGTGGGTTTCACTTTACGAACCGCTGCTGATGCTCGCGCCCGTGATTTTAGTGCGCCTCATTTTCGAGCGCAAAAATCTCCTCGCGCGCGGGCAGCGGATGCAGTGGTTCGCGCCGCTCGGATTTCTTGTGGTGATTTTTTTGATCGAGGGCTGGCGCGTCGAGCTGCCGGATGCCGCGCTGCGCGAGAATTTCGCGCGCTGGTCGCAGGACATCGGCGAACTGCGGCATCTCGACCCGACCGGCCCCGTGCTGTGGGAATGGCTCGGCCTGCTCATCCTCATCGCGCCGGTGATGCTGTGCCTCGCGGGCCGCGTGGATCGCCGGGCGTTCGCGGTGCTCGCGGGCCTCGCGATCATGCTCGGGCTCACGGTCTGGCAAATGCGCTGGGGCTATTTTTTGCTGCTCGCCCTCGCGATGTCCGTGCCGTGGCTCTTGCGCGCCTTTCGCCATGAGGGCATCGCGTGGGCGGCGTTTGCCATCAGCCTCGTCCCGATCGGCGCGGCGTGGTCGCGCATCTTGCATCCCGACGAGAAGGCCGCACTCGATCATGCTTGGAAAATGATGTCGCAAACGCGGCTGCGGGTCATCGCGGCGAAGATGAAAGCGGAACCGCGCGCGGGCTTTCTCGCGCCGTCGTGGGCCTCGCCGCAACTCGCGTACTGGTCGGGCTGTCCGGGGGTCGCGGGCTCGAGTCATCAGAGCCTGCCGGGCACGGTGGATGCCGCGCGCTTTTTCCTCGCGGATGATCCGGCGACCGCCGCGGAAATCTTGCGGGCGCGCCAAGTGGGATGGGTCATCGCGGACAATGCGTCGTTCGATGTGAGGCCGCCCAACCGGCTGCTCGCGATCACGAATTCCGAAGTCGTCCTCGGCACGCGTGCGCCGGAGGAACCTCTCGCTTCCACACTCGCAGAGCATCCGCGGCAGGCGCCGAAATTTCTCCGCGAAATCGCGCCGGATGAACTTGGGCTCGTCATGGATTTTGCTCCAAAGGAAGGACGCACCGTGGAGAATCAAGGCATGAGAATTTATGCGACGCAGATGCACCGGCTCTATCGCGTGCTGCTGGAAAACCCATGAGCACGGACTTCGACTTCCTGATCATCGGCGGTGGCAGCGCGGGCTACGCGGCGGCGCGCACGGCCGTTTCGCTCGGGCTGAAAACATGCGTCGTGGATGGGGCGGAGGAACTCGGCGGGCTGTGCATTTTGCGCGGCTGCATGCCGAGCAAGGCGCTGCTCGAATCCGCGGCGCGCTTTTCCACGCTGCGGCGTGCGGAGGAATTCGGTCTGCGCGCCCGTGGGCTCGAAGTGCATGGGCCGGAAATTCTCGCGCGCAAGCAGAGGCTGGTCAGCGGTTTCGCGGAGTACCGGCAGGAGCAGTTGATGAGCGGGAAATTCGAAATGGTCCGCGGGCGCGCGCGGTTTCTCGACGCACACACGGTCGAGGTGACGTTGCGCGAGGGCGGGACGCGAAGGATTTCCGCGAAGAGCTTTCTGCTCGCGACGGGATCGGTGGTCAACGATGCGCCACTCGAGGCGCTGAATGAAATCGGCTGCTGGACCACGGACGACGCGCTCGACCGCGCGGAGGTTCCGCAATCGGTGATCGTACTCGGGGGCGGGGCGACGGCGGTGGAATTTGCGACGTATTACGCGGGACTTGGTCGCGAAGTGACGATCATCCAGCGCAGCGGCCAGCTTTTAAAAGGGACGGATCCCGACGTCGCAGAAGCGCTCGCGCACGGGATGCGGAATCGCGGCGTCAAGATTTTCACCGGGACAAAAATTCTCGCGGTGGCGCGGGCCGGAGAACGGAAGCGGATCACATTTGAACATGGCGGAAGGACGAACGTAATCGAGGCGGAGCAGGTGCTGGAGGCGCTCGGTCGCTCGCCGAATGTTCGCGGCCTCGCCCTCGACGTGGCGCAGATTCGGCTGACGAAGGAGCGGCCGGTGACGGGCGCGACGCAGCAGACTTCGCAGCCGCACATTTTCGCGGCGGGCGATGTGGCAGGGCCGTTTGAGATCGTCCACATCGCGATCCAGCAGGGCGAAATCGCGGCGCGCAATGCGGCGCGGATCGTCGCGGGAAAAATGGAGCGTCTCGAGGAAGCGGACTACCGGCTCAAGCTGTTCGTGGTTTTTTCCGATCCGGAAGTCGCGGTGGTGGGCCGCAGCGAACGCGAGTTGCGCGAGGCGGGCATCACGTTCCGCACCGCGAGTTATCCGTTCAACGATCACGGCAAATCGCTGGTCATGGGCGAGACCGATGGCTTTGTAAAACTGATCGCGGCGGCGGATGGCGGCGAGATTCTCGGCGGCGCTTGTGTCGGTCCGCACGCGGCGGAACTCATCCACGAAATCGTCGTGGCGATGCGTTTTCTCGCGACCGCCGGGCAGCTCGCGGAGACGCCGCACTATCACCCGACGCTGAGCGAAATCTGGACGTATCCGGCGGAGGAATTGGCAAATGACGGCTGACGAATGAAGGAACCGGCGGGGTGTTTTTCGAGATTTTAGCGGGGCGATTGACACGCCTTCGCGCGTCCCCATACTCATCGCCCGGTTTCGGACGAAAATTTCCTTTTTTCGCCTGCGGACCGGGCCACACCGGCTTGCCGGATGGCGGAAATACCAACTAAAAAAACTCACACACGACCATGGCAGACCTCACGACTAACTCAAAAAATCTCCTGAGCAGCGACGTTGAAATCAAAGGCTCAATCAAGTTTCAGAACGAACTCACGGTGGACGGAAAAATCGAAGGCGAGATCAATTCGCCGGGCGTGCTGACCGTGGGCGAGAACTCGGAAATCAAAGGCGAGATCAAGACGAAATCCGTCACGGTGTACGGCAAGGTGCATGGCAACATCACGGTCGAGGAGCGCTGCGAACTGAAGGGCCGCGCGGTGCTCTACGGGGACCTGAAGGCGACGCGGCTGGTGATCGAGGAAGGTGCGACTTTCGTCGGAAAATCCGAGGTGACGCCGAACAAGGTGGCGATGAAGCAGCCGGAGATCGTGCGCGCGCCCGAAGGCAAGCGCGCGTAGTTCCCGGAGCTGAATCCTTTCCAGGATTTTTGCGCGCGCCGCGCGGCGGCAGCTTCGCCGTCCGCGCGGCGCGCGTGTCTCTGGCGAGAGTGAGGCCGATTTTCCGCCGTGGCGAAGAACGCTCGCAAAAACAGCGACAAGATGTCCGCCGTGTGCCCGCATTGCGGGTTCACGCAGGAGGAATCTGTCGTGGCGAAAAGCACCTTTTGCCGGAGGTGCCAGGAGCACTATTCGCTCGAGCGCGCGCTTGCCGGCGAGAAGAGCATCGTGAAGGCACCGTCGCTTTTCTCGAAGCTCTCGCGGATGGTGCTGGGCGAGAAGGAGCGCGAGGTGACGTGCTTCGCGTGCGGGCACAAGCAGGTGCTGAGCACGACGGCTCAGAGCACGATGTGCCCCGGCTGCGCGGCGTACATGGATCTGCGGGATTTCAAAATCACGAGCCCGTTTGGCCGCAGCGTGCAGACGGCGGGCGAGGTGCATGTTTCCGCGAAAGGCGATGTGACGAGCACGCGGCTGATGTGCGGTTCGGCGCTGATCGAAGGCAGCCTGCGCGGCTGCATCGTCTGCACGGGCACGGCGCGGGTGAAACTCAAAGGGCGGCTCCCGGGAATGCTCGATGCGCAGCACATTCTCGTGGAAAAAGGCGCGGACATGGAGTTCGCACGCATCGTGCGGACGAAACTTTTCGAGGCCACGGGAAAAGTGCGCGCGCGCGTGGTGGCGGACAAAGTGGTGATCGGGAAAGGCGGCTGGCTCGAGGGCACGGTGTACGCGCACGCGATCACGGTGGACAAGGGCGGTGTCTTCAGCGGCGATCTGAACATCGGACAGGAGGAGTTCGACGTGCCCGAAGAGCCGATGGAACCGGATCGGCACATCGCGCGGTTCGACGACGACAACGTGGCTTTCGGCCCGGCGTAGCGGCGAAGGAAACGGAGGGGCGGTGCGACGGAGCACAGGTTTGCAACCTGTGCGGCCAGCGGCAGCCCTGACGCGAGGCTTGTCTCTGCGAAACGTGCGACTCACGACGATCGCCCGCCGCACAGATTTCAAATCTGTGCTACGTCGCCCTGCGCTGCCCCAGTCAAAATTTCGGCAGATGGGGTGCGAAAAGCGGAGCAGAGTTCGTCTGCAACATTTGTGCCGTGCGGTTGCGCGGGCTACTTCGCGGGCGAGGGAATCGACGGTGCGGGCGCGGCGGGGGCCGGCGCGGCGGGGGCCGGTGCGGGATCAGCGGGTGCAGGAATCGGCACCGGCACTTTCGGTGCGCGCGCTGTCGCCGCCGGCGCCGGCGGTGTTGCTGGTGGAGGCGCCGGTGCAACTGTCGTCGGCGGCATGGGCGCGGGCGCTGGCGTGATGCTGATCGCGGGTGCCGCTGCGCCGGGCGGTGGCGGTGCGGGGGTGGTTCCTTGCAAATTCAACGCCGGTGCCGGTGCGGGCGCGGGTGCGGGCGGCGGCGTGGGGCGGGGCGAACCGCCGGTCTTTCTCGCGGCGGGAGTTTTGATTTCGTCCAGGAGCATCGTCGCTTCTTCCATGAGCGGATTGCCGGCAAATTTTTGTTCGATGGATTCGAGGACCTTGCGCGCTTCCTCGGGCCGATTCAGCGCGATGAGCGTGCGCGCCTGGCCGACGTAGGCGAGCGGCGCGAAGGCGCTGCGCCCGTGCGCCGCGGCGAATTCCTGATACGCGGCGAGGGCCTCGTCATTTTTCCCCGCGGTCTCGAGCGCAGTCGCGAGCGCGTGCGCGGCCTCCACGCGCAGCGGGTGCAGCGGATATTTCGCGAGAAAATCGCGCAGCGCCTGCGCCGCTTCCGCGGGTTTGCCGCTTTTGCGCAATTCCTCCGCGAGGTAAAAGTGCGCCGTGCCCGCGGCGGGCGTGCCGCTCCAGTCCGCCGTCACCTTGCGAAAATCCTCGGCGGTCTTCGCATTGCCGAGCGCATCCTCGGAGCCCGCGCGGCGGCGGTAATCCATGAAAAGCCACGCGCCCCACGCGGCGAAGGCCAGCAGCACGACGATGAGCAGGCGGATGATGAGCCGCCGGTTCATGATCCAAAACGCCAGCAGATCGAACTCCTGCGGCGGCTGCGCAGCCGGGTTGGAGAGTGCGGATTTGGGATGGTTCGAGCCCGGAGCGTTTGGCGGCATAGGGCCAGGAAAGTTTCAGGGCATCCGTCAAAGTGCAAGCGCTCCCTTTGCCTCACCGTGGTCCGCGATGAACCGCACTTTTCATCCGATCCGCAGGGCGAAAATCTCGCCGACAGCGCTTCGGCCACGCGGTGGATGACCGCGTCCCAAGCGCCGACACGAGGCGGGCGGAAAAGGCGCGTGGTCGGAAGCTCACCGGCACGCGTGGCTTGCAGCTTGCAAAGCGGCGGTCGCGGCGATGACGCTGTGTGACGTCTCACGCAGCCGCCTCATGCCCGAAAAAGTAGAAGCCGAACCCCGCGCGGATTTCCGCGAGATGCTCTCGTGGGGGCGCGACTGGCGCGGGCAGTTCCGCCTCGCCGTGTTTGCGCAGATGATCTCGATGGGCTTCGGGCTGTGCTTTCCGCTGCTCATCGGAAAACTCGTGGATGCCGCCGTGCCGAGCGTGAAGGAGCTGTCGTCCGGTGCATGGCAGCCGGGCATCAACGCAGTCGCGCTCGTGCTGCTCGGCACGCTCGCGGTGCAGGCGGTGCTCACGTTTTTTTCCTCGCTCTCATTCCAGACCGCCGGGCAGCGCACCGTCGTCGCGCTGCGAAAGCGGCTCTACGGACGGCTCATCGCGCTGCCGATGAAATTTTTCGGCGAGCACCGCGTGGGCGAACTCGCGAGCCGCCTCGGCAGCGACATGACGCTGCTGGAGGATTTTTTCTGCAGCGCCATCCCGCAGGGAATCCGCCAGGGGATGCTGCTCGTCGGCGGCCTCGTCGCGATCTTCCTCACCTCGCCGCGCCTCGCGGGGCTCATGCTGCTTTCCTTCCCCGTGTTCGTCGTACTCGCCGTGATCTTCGGGCGCAGTGTGCGGAAAATTTCGCGCGCCGCGCAGGATCGGCTCGCCGAGGGCGCGACCGTCGTGGAGGAGACACTGCAGGGCATCGCGAGCGTGAAGGCATTTGGCAACGAGGCCTTCGAGCGTGCGCGCCACGCGACGGCGATGGATGCCTTCCTCGCCGCCGTGCTGCGCGGCGCACAGAATCGCGCGGCGCTCATCGCATTCATCATCCTCGGCATCTTCGGCTCGATCGTCCTCGTGATGTGGTACGGCGCAAAGCTCATGCAGGCCGGCGAACTCACCCACGGCGAGCTGACGAAATTCACGCTCTACACGCTCTTCATCGGTGGCGGCGTATCGTCCATCGCCGAGGTGATCGGCGCGG
>JBBQJR010000002.1:0-31300 GCA_038326125.1 Chthoniobacterales bacterium | reverse complement strand
GACGGATGAATCAATGGACAGCGCGTGGCCCTTCTCGCTCGTGCGGTTGAAAATCTCCGCGAAGAAGCGCGGGCTCGCGGAATTCATCGAGTCGCAGCACGGCATGCGGAAGGCGACGGGCCGGTTGTTCGGAATGCTCGCGAGCAGATCGAGCCCGCCGAGCACGGTGCGCCGCGCCTCGTCGAGCGAGGCCTTGCCGAGCAGCGGGCACGGATGCGTGAGCGTGTGGACTTCGAGCGAGAGGCCTTCCTTCAGCCACGACTGAAGCTGCGGATCGCCGGGCGGCACGTTCACCGTCATGATGCTCACCGGCGCGCGACCATCGATTTTTTTCAGCCTATCCAAAATGGGGCGCAGGAACGCCTCGTATTTCGCGGGGTCGCGCATGTCGTCAATCGCGAGGATGATCACCGCCTCCACGCCCGGCTCGCCGATCCACTGCGGCGTGATGAATTTCGCGGACTTCGCACTCGGCCAGAACGGCGTCGTGTCGTCGAGGTAGGTGAGCCGGTTTCCATCCACGGCCAGAGCCGTGAATGCCGTCGCGAGGAGCAGGGGAATGACGCGCATGGCTTGGACTGAAATCCAAGACTCCGCGGCGGTCACTCCCCAAGATACTTTCGCAGCTTCTCGCGCAGGTCGGTGCGCGCGCGGAAGAGGAGGCTTTTTACTGCGGGGACGGTGAGTTCGAGCACCTCGCCGATCTCTTCGTAGTTCACGTCTTGGTAGCGCCGCATGACGACCGCCATGCGTTGCGCCTCGGGAAGTTCCTGGATCGCGCTTTCTATCGCGTCCTGCATTTCCGCGTCGAGCATCGCGGTGTCCGCCGCCTTCACCTTGCCGTCGGCGAATTGCCGCGGATGATCCGAGCCGTCCGTCAGCGCATCGAGCGAAGTCGTCTTGTGCCGCGCGCGGCGGCGGCTTTCGTTGAAGACGAGATTGCGCAGAATCGTGTAGAGCCAAGTCGTGAATTTCGCCGTCGGCTCCCAGCGCGGCGCGCTTTTCCACACGCGCACGAAAATCTGCTGCGCCAGATCTTCGGCCTCATTCGGATCGCCGAGCATCCGCGCGACGGTGCCGATGACGCGCGGCTGGTGCGTTTCCACGAGTTCGCGAAAAGCATCCATGTCGCCGTTGCGCACCTTTTCCATGAGGCGGATGTCGCGTTCCGGATCGTCGCCGGAAATGGCGGCGTGGAAACTCGGATCGTCGTTCATCGTGGCAAACTCGCGGGTGGAGCGGGGTGCAGGCGGACGACGATGCGGTGCGGCGGCGGCAGAGGCAATTCGATTCCCGGAATCCGCGGCGCGCATCACTTTCGCGAGCCCATCTGCACCGCGGCGGACTCCATGGCGGTGCGCAATTCCTCGGGCGTCCAGCCGCCCGCGCGGAGCGTGCGCAGGCTGAGCGCGTCGTTGCGTTTCGCGAGGCGCGTGCCGGCTTCGTCGGTCATGAGTTCGCAGTGAAAGTACGCGGGCGGCGTGTGGCCGAGCGCGCGGAGGATGAGAAGCTGGCGGAAGGTGCTCGTGATCAGATCCGCGCCGCGCACGACTTCCGTGATGCCCATGAGCGCATCATCCACCGCGCACGCGAGCTGGTAGCTCGGGAGATCGTCTTTTCGCCACGCGAGAAAATCGCCAAAGTCGCGCCCGGCAAGCGCGCACTGCGGACCAAGATTTTGATCGCAAAATGCGACCTCGCCGCCGGGGACGCGGAAGCGCCAGTTCATGCCTGTGCGCGACTGCGGGAAAGCCTCCGGCTGCGGGGGACGACAGGTGCCCGGGTAGAGCGGCTCCTCCTCGCCCTCGTGCGGCGCGGAGAGCGCGCGGAGCACGTCCTGCCGCGAACATTTGCAGGGATAGATGTCGCCGCTCGCGCGCAGCCGCTCGAAGGCCGCGAGGTAGAGCGGCAGCCGCTCGCTCTGCGTGTACGGCGCGTGCGGCCCGTCGACATCCGGCCCCTCCTGCCAGCGCAGGCCGAACCAGCGCAAATCCTCCAGCGCCGCCGCGGCAAATTCGCGGCTGCAGCGCGCGCCGTCGAGGTCGTCCATGCGGAAAAGTAACGTGCCGTTCGCCCCGAGCGCGCGCTGCTGCGCGGTCCAAAATGTGCGCGCGTGGCCGAGGTGCAGGTAGCCCGTCGGAGAAGGGGCGATGCGTCCGCGGTAGGTCATAGAGTAGGCGCGGGCGGAAGCTCGCAGCGTGAGTGAAGGCAGCGCGATTGCACCGCGCCGCCACCTTCCGGTTGCGCCTACGGCGCTTGCTTCACGCTCTTCAAATCCGTGTCGTACATCACGACCGTGCCGATTTTCTCGAGGCTCGCGCGCACTTGCTTCGCGTCGCCGACGACGATGATCGCGGTGTCCTTCGTGCTCAGATATTTCTCCGCGAGTGCGCGTACATTGGCCGAAGTCACGGCACCCATGCGCTTCGCGTACGTCTTGTAAAAATCCGGCGCGAGGCCGTAGAGATCGATGTCCTGCACGCGCGTGGCGACGCGCGCGGCGCTCTCGAGCGAGAGGAGGTAATTGCCGATGTTGTATTGCCGCTGGAGTTCCAGTTCCGGTTCGGCCACGGCCTCGGCGGCAAGGCGATTGAGTTCGCCGAGGATTTCCGTGATCGCCGCGGCGGTCACGTCATTGCGCGTTTCGGCGGTGGCCTGAAAATAGCCGGCGTCCTTGTTGTAACCGAACGCGCTGCTGCTGCCGTACGTGTAGCCGCGCTTCTCGCGGAGGTTTTGGAAAAGTCGGCCGCTGAATCCGCCACCGAGGATCGAGTTCATCACGTTCAGTTCCGGAAGATCCGGCGTGCCGGCGCGCGAAGGCGCCGTGCGGCACACGATGATGCTGCTCTGCACCGCGCCCGGAAGATCGAGCAGGTGGATCGTGAGCCCGCCCATTTGCGCGACGGCGGATTTTTCCACCGCCGGGATTTCCTTTCGCTCCCAGCCGCCGAGCACCTTTTCGATCTTCGGCAAAATGTCCGCGGCCTTCACGTCGCCGACGATCGCGAGCGAGGCGTTGTTCGGCGCAAACCACTTCGCGTGAAACGCTGCCACGTCATCGCGTGTGATCGACTTCACGCTCTCCGGCGTCGTGTATTTTCCGTACGGATGCCCGGAGAAAAGCGTCGCGTTCATCAGCTTGCCCACGAGCGCGCGCGGCTCCTTTTTCTGCGCGGTGAGCATGGAATAAGTGCGGCGCTGCGCCTTCGCAAACTCCTCCGGGGCGAACACGGGATGCAGGACCGCATCGGCGAAAAGATCGAGCAGGGGATCGGCGAATTTCGTCAGCCCGCTCGTACTCACGCTGATCGCATCCGGCCCCGCGCTCGCCTCGAGCTGCGCGCCGAGCGAGTCCACGGCCTTGGCAAAAGTGAGCGCATCGCGCGTGGTCGTCCCGCGATTCAGCAGCCCCGCGACGAAGCCCGCGGTGCCCGGTTTGTCGCCGTCGCGCGCGTCGCCGGCCTTGATGAGCAGCCGCAGTGTGAGCGTCGGTTTGCGGTCATCTTCGATCACGAAAACCTTCAAGCCATTTGGCAGGACTTTCGTGACGTAGTCGGGAAATGCCGCCTCGGGCGCGGGGCCCGGTTCGGGTTTTTTCGTGCGGTCCACTTCGGCGTGAGCGGAGAGGGCCAATGCGGTGAGAAGGAGCGGAAGGATGCGTCGCATGGTGATGGAGTCGTAGAGCGTTACTTGGCGTCGCCGCCCTTGGGTTCCGCGGCCGGATATTGGAGGATGTACACTTTGTCCGTGAGCAGATACTTCTTCGCCACGCGCTGCAGATCCTCGCGCTTCACGGCGAGGTAGTGGTCGAGCTGTTTGTTCACTTCGTCCGTGCCGCCGTCGAAGACATGCGCGTTGGCGAGGTTTTTCGCGCGCGCGAGCATCGTGCCGTTTTCATTCGCGAGTTCGGCCTCCTTTTGGTTTATCGCCTTTTGCAATTCCTCCTCGGTGACACCGTCAGTCTTCACCTTTTCCACCTCTTCGGAAATGAGCGCATCCAGTTTTTCCAGCGACGTACCCGCGATGCCCGTTGCAAAAACGCCGATGACGCCCGCGAGCTCGAACAACTCGGGAAATGCTTCCACATTCAGCGCGACCTGTTCCTTGTCCACGAGCCGCCGGTAAAGCCGCGAACTGCGTCCGCTCGCCAGAATGTTCGCGAGCAGGTCGAGCGGATACGAATCCGGATCGCGCTGATCGCACGCGTGCCACACATGCAGCGTCGCATTCAGCGGCGTCTTGTCTTCCGTGACCACGAGCTTCTGCGGGCCGGCGGGTTCGGCGAGCGTGAGCTTCGGCCGCGGCGGTTCCGCACCTCGCGGGATGCCGCTGAAATATTCCGACACCAGCTTTTTCGTCTCCTCGACATTGATGTCGCCCGCAATCGCCAGCGTCGCATTGTTCGGCACGTAGTACGTTTTCCAGAAGTCGCGGAACTCCCCGATCTTCGCCTGATCAATGTATTGCACCGAGCCAATCGGCGTCCACGCGTACGGCGTACCCGCGAGTGTGAAGGCGCACAGCTTCTCGAACAGCGAGCCGTACGGCTGGTTGTCGTAGCGCATCGAGCGCTCCTCCTTCACGACTTTGCGCTGCGTCTCCACGCCGGTCTCATCAATGCGGTTGTGCATCATCCGCTCGCTCTCGATCCAGAGCGCGAGCTTGAGCTGATTGCTCGGCAGATTGAGAAAGTAATCCGTTTTGTCGAACGACGTGCTCGCGTTCAGATTGCCGCCCGCGCCGGACACGAGTTTGTCGATGGTCCCCCGCTTGATATTCTCGCTGCCCTCAAACATGAGGTGCTCGAAAAAGTGCGCGAAGCCGGTGCGATCCGGACGCTCGTTTTTCGAGCCGACGTGATAGAGCACATAGCTCGCGACCACCGGTGCGGCGTGATTTTCGTGGAGGATGACATGCAGCCCATTCGGCAGATCGTATTCGGTGAAAGTGAGCGGCTTTAGCGAGAAATGAAGCGCACGCGCGGGTGCCGGCGGCGCATCGGCCACCGCCGACGCGAGGACCGGCAGGGCGAAGGCGAGGGAAACAAACAGGGGCTTGAGCATGGCGGCGGATGAGACACAGCGGGTGCAGGAATGTTCAAGCATGGAAGCGCGAACAGCCTGCAGGCGGCCAACAGATTTCAGCGTCGGAATCCTCTTTCCTCATCGCCATTTCCGCCGGGAATCGGTTATGGCTTGCGCATGAAAACTCCATTCCTTCTTGCTGGCTTGCTGTTCGTGGGTTCCGCGCTGATGGCGGATGCGGCGACGATGACCATCACCACGAATCCCGGTGCCGATGTGACCGTTCATTTTGCGCTGGGTTCGCAAGGGCCGGACGCAGGCCCGGTGGCGAGCACGTTCACCTTCCAAGCCTCGAAGGGCGTGGTGGGGCCAAGCTCGAATCCCGGAAGCCAGACCGGCTTTGCCAATTCCGCGAAGGATCTCTTCGCGGTGGCGGTGTCGCCGGCGACGAAGTCCGCTTTCGCGCACATTTTCCTGACGGGAAATGGGCCGGAGCAGATTTTCATCGCGGATGTAAATGCGCGCGTGTCGAAGCTCCTGCCGCAACCGTGGCGCGACGGTGCGAAATTCTGGCTGCGCATTGAGAAACTCGTCGGGCGGAAAATCAAGTTCGAGACGATTGATTTTTCCCACGCGCCGTTTCAGACGCACGATTTCTGGATCAAAGTGGACGCGCAGGGCGGGCTTACGCTCGTGCCGTAGAGAGCGACGGTCCGGCTAGGAAACGGACGCCACGCGGTAGCTCTCGCCTTTGCCGCTGACTTGGATTTGCAGGTGCTCGCCGCGCTTGAGCCCGATGAGTTGGCGACCCATCGGCGAGTGCGGGGTGATGACCAGCACGTCGCGACCTTCGGATTGAATCTCAGTGCCGCCGGCGCAGGGGCCGACGAAGTAAATCGCGCTCCCGCCTTTCTTGCCCGAGCCAAACTCCAGTCCCACGAGCGCTCCGATATGGATGGCCTCGTCCAGCGCGAATTCGCGCAGCGGCAGAGTCTCGTACTGCTGCATCGCCTGCATCACCTCGATCGCTTGGCGCGATTGCCCGTGGGCGAGATACGATGCCTCGAGGCCGCGCGTGTCGTATTTGTTTTCGGCCTTGCTCTCCTTGTCCGTGGCCACGTCGTGCGCGGCGCGCGCGGAACGCTCGTAGCCTTGCAACTCCGTCGCGAGAACCGCGATGATTTTCCCGATGATGGCTCTCTTGTTCAAAATGATGCGCGAATGGAGTCAGGAAAGTGCGGCCTTTCCGGGACGCGCGTCCGACCGCCGGTGCGAGGCCGTGGCGCGCCCTGGCGCTCAGTTTTGCGCCAGCGACTTCCACACGAAGTACGCGACCACGATGAAAGTCACCAGCAGCATGAAGGTGACGAGCGGCGCCTTGCTGCGCTCCTTGCGCAGTTTGCGCGGGCGCGCGGCTGCTTTTCCCGCGACAAAATCCAGCCGGAAATCCGCCGGTCCCTCGAGGCGCGCGGGGCGGTTGAAACGATCCACAATTTCCCGCTGCTGCTTCTTTTTCACCGCGTCCTTCAGCGCGGGCACCTTGCCGAGAAATTCCTGCGTCTGGCCGAGCTTCGCTTTGAGCTGCGTCTCCATCTGCGCAAGCTGCTGCTGCTTCGACTGGATGGGAGAATCGCCGGCGGGCTTGCGGTCGGTTTTCCGTGCCATGATCTTATTTGAGGCGGCTCGCGATCACGACGAGCGCGATGAAGCCGAGGACGATGAGCGGCAGCGAAAATGCGAAACCGATTTTCAGCCAGCCGATGAAATCTTTGTCGTCGCCCGCGGCATTTTCCGGCGCGTAGCCTGAGCCCGCGGCAGAGCTGCCCGCTTCCTGCTCGGGAAGCACGGAGACGCGCGGAAACGAGCGGTTGTATTCGCCGCGCGCGTCGTCCACCGCGGCCATGGCGCGCGTGAGTTCCTTGCTCAGGTCAGACTCGTCCCAGAGCTTCGGATTGATGGACTCGATCGTCTCGAGGTGCTGATGAAATGAGGCGTCCACGGATTGCAGCATCTCGAGCCGCTTGCTCGCATCCATCATCTCGCGCTCGACCACGACGAGCGCACGCGTGAGCTTGTCGGCGAGATCATTGCGGCCCGTGGTGAGCGCTTCCTGCCGGCGGCTCAGTTCCGCAAACTCGCGCTTTTGCTTCTCGATCGTTTCGAGCTGCCGCTTGAGCGATTGCTCCTGCTGCTCGGCCTGCAGGACTTTTTCGTCGAGGTGTTCCGTGGAGAGTGGGTCGCCTTCGGGGAGGTCGAGAAATTGGTCGCGCGGTGGTGTGGGCATGTCGCTGGGCAGCGCGCGGCATCATGCAGAGACGCTTTCAGATTTCCAGATTTTTCACGCGGCGAAGTGCGAGCGACATCGGAATGATCGCCACCGCGAGGCAAAGCACGAGCGCGATGGCCGGTGCGAGCCACGGCGAAATCGGCAGCCGGTGGCCGGTCACGGCAAAAAGTTCCGGCACGGCGAGCAGGGCGACAATCGCAGTATTGAAGACAAAGCTGATCACGAGGCACAGCGTGCCGCCAAAGCTCGACACAATCTTCGAGGGATTCTCCTCCTTAAAATCCGGGAACAGCGCGCCGAGTCCTGCGGCAAGGCCGGAGAGCGCGGCGCTCATGAGGAGGATCATCGTCGCGAAGAAAATCGAACGTGACCAAGCAAGATGCAAAATCGTGGTGGAGGCCATCATCAGCGCGACCGTGACGATCGCAGACGCGATGAAGCTGGACCAAAATTTTTGCAGCACGACTTCGCGCAATCCGACCGGCGAGAGGCCGAGAATCCACACGCGCCGGCCCTCGAGACTGAACATCGGAAAGACAAATCGCGTCGTGAGCGTGCTCAGCGTGAGCGCGCTCGCCGCGAGATTCAGGTAGCTGATCAGCGTCTCCCAGTAGCCCTGCTTGAACTCGATGGCGACGTTCCGCAGGTTCGCGACGTAGATGCACAGCAGACCGAAAAAAATCATGAACTGTGTCCACTGCACCGGGTCGCGCCAGAAGACTCGGAGATCCTTGAAAACCAGCGCGACCATGCGCGGCGAAAGCGGCCGCAATTTTCCCTGCAACCACGCGAGCGGCGTCGTGCGGCGGGCGCGCATTTTTTTTGCCGTGCTGTCGCGCTGCTGCCGTTCCGCTTGCGCGCCGAGCGAGGCCGACCAGCTCGCGTAGTAGCTGCGGCCCGCGACGGCGAAGGCGAGCAGCACCCCGAAGAGCGCATTGCTCAGCAGCAGGAGAAAAAAGAAAACGCCGTCGCGATCATTGCCCTTGATGCTCCAGGCATCGATCGCCTGCGCGAGCCATGAACTCGGCAGAAACGGATTTGTCGCCGCGCGCGAGCCCTGCATGAGCTTGGGAAACATCAGCACCTCGCCGACGTTTGCCGCCTCGGTTTCCGTCACCGGTTTTGATCCAAAAAAAAGGAACGCGAGGAGCAGCGCCGCCGCCGTGAGGACGACGGGCTTCGCCCAGCGCGTCGAGAGCGCGCGCACCAGCAGCAGGATCAGCCACGAGCCGACCACTGCCGGGATGATCACAAACGGCACGTAGCCCAGCGCGACTTCGAGGTAGAAAATTCCGCGCACGCCATTCACCACACCGTACGCCGCGAGCATCGGCGCGCTCAGAAACACGAGCGCCCACGACGAGATGCCGAGGGCCTCGATGAATTTCCAGCGGTACACATCGCGGTGCCGCATCGGCAGCGAGAGGAACCATTGCGCCTCGCGATTTCGGAAGAGCGTGGAGTAGCCGATGATGAGATTCGACACCACGAGCATGATGAAAAAGAACCCGAAGATGAGATACAGGATGCGCTCCGCGAGCAGCGCGCCCACGAGCGGAAAACGGTAAAGATAACCGAGGCCCGCGCGGAAAAGGACGAAGCCGAAGACAAGGTAGCAGAGCACAAATCCCGCGAGGATGAAGATGAGCAGCGGCGATTCGCGGCGTGATTTTTTCCAGTGCGCCGCAAGGCTCCGCCAGCGTAGCCAGAAAAAAAGCCGGAGCAGCCGCGCGGAGGAAGGATGCGGGGTCGCGGTGTCGAGCATGGCGGTAACGTGCATGGCAGTGCGGTGCTGTCAGCAGCAATTCCCGCGCACGCCGCTCAACGTCCCGGCACGAGTTCAAAGAGGAAACCCTTGAGGTATTCGGTCTCCGGCAGCGTTGGGATGATCGGATGATCCGCCGCCTGCGAGAAGGTTGCGATCTGCCGCAGCGTGCGCTTCGCGTCCACGGTCGCCTCGTTGATCGCGTCGAGGAAAAGTTCGCGCCGCACGTGATGTGAGCAGCAAAATGTCGCGAGCATTCCATCCGGCGCGAGCAGCTTCAGCGCGCGCAGATGGATTTCCTTGTAGCCGCGCAGCGCGTCTTCGAGCTTGCCCTTGTTCCGCGTGAAGGACGGCGGATCGAGCACGATAAGATCATACGGCGCGCGATCACTGTGCGAGTCCGCGGCCTTTAGAAAATCGAACACATTTTCCGCGCGCACGTCCACGGTCACGCCGTTGCGCTGCGCGTTGCGGCGGATATTGCCGCACGCGTCCTCGCTGATCTCGATGGCGAGCACGCTCGCGGCACCGCCCTTCGCCGCGGCGAGGGCGAACGCTCCCTGATTTGCAAAACAATCGAGCACGCGACGCCCGCGCGCGTGCGTGGCGACGGTCGTGAAGCTGCCGATTTGATCGAGGTAGAGTCCCGTCTTTTGGCCGCGCATGAGGTCCACTTCAAATTCGATGCCCTCGAGCGAAATCCAAAATGGCGCGGGCGCTTCGCCATGCAGGACGCCGACGCGCGGCTCCATGCCTTCGGCGATCCGCACCGGCGCGTCATTGCGCTCAATGATGCTCCCGGGCTTCAGCAATTCCACCAGCGCGGCGACGATGAGGTCGCGCCGCAGGTCCATCGCGAGCGTGAGCGTCTGCAGCACGAGATGGTCGCCGTAACGATCCACGATCACGCCCGGCAGGCCGTCGCTTTCGCTCCACACGAGGCGCGCGGCCGTCGCGGTTACGCCGCGCTTTTCGCGATAGCGCACGGCCATCGCGATGCGGCGGCGGAAAAAATCCGCGTCGAGTTCCTGCCGCTGGCGCGAGAAACGGCGCGCGATGATTTGCGACTTCGCGTTGTAGATCGCGCTGCCGAGCAGGCGGTCCTTGCCGTCCTTCACCGCGATGATGCTGCCGGGCTCCGGGTCGCCCCAGACCTTCAGCACTTCGCTCGAATAAACCCAATCGTGCCCGTGCAAAATACGCGCGCGCGGTCTGATGATGATGCCAGCCATGAAATTGAAATCAGCGGCGTCCGCCAAAGATGCTGCCGAGGAGTCCGCGCATGAGCGAACGCGTCGCCTGGCCGGCGGCATTGCGCGCGACGGTCTGCATGAGCTTGTCGATCATGCCGGGCTTCTGCGGCGTCGCGCTGCGTTTGTCCGCGAGCGCCTGCGCGGCGCGGGCGCTGGCCTCGCGCGCGGCGGTTTCCGCGCGGAGTTTTGCGAGCCGTGCCTCGGCTTCCGCCGCAGCCATTTCAACGCGCGGATCGCTGATCGGCGCCGGCTCAGCGGAGAGAGGGACAGACGCATCGCCCGTCTCCGCACCCGGAGTCACGGGCGAGGGGGGTCTCGCAGCGGCGCGGGAGCGCGCGGCGGCGACGGCATCGAATGGCGCGGCACCCGACGTTGCTGAAATTTTCTGCACGGGCGCGGCGGGCGTGCCCTGGAGTTTTTCGTAGGCGCTCTCGCGATCCACGGTCTGTTCGTATTTTCCAAAAAGCTCGCTGCCTTCGATCAGCACTTTGCGATCGTCGTTGCTGAGCGGCGTGAGATCGCTGACTGGCGGCGCGATGAAGGCGCGCTCAACGATGGCCGGTGTGCCTTTCGCATCGAGGAGCGAGATGAGCGCCTCGCCGACACCGAGCTGGCCGATGACTGCCTCGACATCGAGTTTCGGATTCGCGCGGAAAGTTTCCGCCGCGGATTTGACCGCCTTCTGATCGCGCGGCGTGAAGGCGCGCAGCGCGTGCTGGATGCGGTTGCCGAGCTGGGCCAGCACGGTTTCGGGAATGTCGAGCGGGTTCTGACTCACGAAATAAATGCCGACGCCTTTCGAGCGGATGAGCCGCACGACTTGCTCGATTTTTTCCTGCATCGCGGGCGGGAGATCGGTGAAGAGCAAGTGCGCCTCGTCGAAGAAGAACACGAGTTTCGGCTTGTCCACGTCGCCGACTTCGGGGAGCCGCTCGAACAGCTCGCTGATGAGCCACAGCATGAAGGCCGCGTACGTGCGCGGCGAGGTCATCAGCGCGTCGGCGGCGAGGATGTTCACGACGCCGCGGCCGTCCTCGGCGGTCTTCATGATGTCGGCGAGATTCAGCGCGGGCTCGCCGAAAAATTTGTCCGCACCCTGCTGCTGGAGTGTGAGCAGCGCGCGCTGAATCGTGCCGATCGTGGCGGCGGTGACGTTGCCGTATTTCGTGGTGTACTGCGCGGCGTTTTGCGCGACGTGCTGGAGCATTGCCTGCAGGTCCTTCATGTCGAGGAGCAGCAGCCCCTCTTCGTCGGCGACGTGAAAGACGACATTCAGCACGCCTTCCTGTGTGTCGTTCAGATTGAAAAGTCGCGAGAGGAGGAGGGGACCCATCTCGGAAATCGTCGCGCGCACGGGATGCCCGCTTTTGCCGAACACGTCCCAGAACACGACGGGAAATCCGTTCGGCGTGATGTCGAGATTCATCTGCGCGGCGCGCTCCTTGACCTTTGCGCTGTCCGCGCCGGGCTTCGCGAGTCCGCTGAGATCGCCTTTCACATCGGCGAGAAAAACGGGCACGCCGATGGCGCTGAAATTTTCCGCGAGCGTGCGCAGCGTGACCGTCTTGCCGGTGCCCGTCGCGCCCGCGATGAGGCCGTGGCGGTTCGCCATCTGCGGGAGGAAAAAAATATCGCTGGCTCCTTGGGCGATAAAGAAGGGGTCGGTGGGCATGGCGGGAAATTTTGTCGTGCAAAAGTGCGGTGCGGGCGCGGCGACGACAAGGGTGGAGTGGCGGCGCGACAAAGTAGGCGAGGTTTTTCAACCTCGCGCGGGAGGATGGCCGGAGGTGGCGGGATGGTGCGGCAAAAGAAGGCGACCTTCCGAATTTTTGAATGGCTCCAGATATTCTCCCGCCGCTCCCCACCTCCTCGATGCGCTCGCCCGCGCGAGATTGGAAAAACTCACCTACTTTGCGCTACGCGCCGGCGGGTTCGCCGTTCATGATTTTCACACCGGCCGCAGCACTTCGACGATGTTTGCGAAGACGCGATCCTGCGCGTCGAGGAGCTGATTCGTGCGGCCGTAGAGTGAGACAGGCGCGGGAAGCTGGAAGATTTTCGCGAGCCGCAGATCGGGGGCGATGCGCAGAAATCCGCGCGGCCGGCTGCGATAGCGGACGGCGTGGCGATTGAGCAACCCGCCGAGCGGCAGATGGCCGTGGACGATTTCGGCGCGCAGCGATTCCTCGAATGAACCCAGCTCGATTTCGATCGCGCCGTACTCCACTGCCTCGCCGGATTTCTTGCAATGCAGCACGACCTCGCGCCGATAGTGCTCCGCGGTGTGATCGCGCTGCAAAACTTCCAGCACGATCTCATCCGCAAAAAAATCCTCGAGCTTGGAAGTCATGTCGCCGGTGTGGACGAGCAGGCGGTGCGCGGCGGGCGGGAGCGACGTGGGCTCCACGAGTGCAAAATCGGGCAGGGGATGCGCGGCGGCTTCGTAGAGCAGCGGGAGCGGGTGGAGGATTTCCAGCGTCGGAGTCGAGGTCACGTGTAGCGGGCGTTCTGGTGTTGCGGCAGGAAGAAGGCGTGCAGGATCACATCGATCTTCAACAGCGCGGAACGGTCGAGCACGAGCCAGTCGCCCTGCGCCGTGAGCAGCCCGCGGCGCTGGAGTTCGGCGAATTGCGCGTCGAAACGCTGCGCGACATCGGTGCCGAATTTTTCCGTAAAGTAGCTGCGCGAGACGCGCCCGAGCTTGAGCTGCAAAATCAGCTCGCGGATGAGTTGCTCCTCCGTCGTCGTCCGCATCGCGCGGCCGATAGGCAGCTCGCCCTTTTCCACCGCGGCGGTGTAGCTCTCGAAGTCCGGCAGATTTTGAAAATGCACGCCGCCGAGGTGACTGAAGCTCGCGACGCCGAGGCCGAGCAGATCCGCGCCTTTCCACAACTCATCGCGATAGACGAACTTCGTGCGCTGCGGATCGCGCACCGCAGTCGTGGCGCTCGTGACGGTGTAGCCGTTCTCTTCGAGCGCAGTGAACGCCTCGTCCACCCAGCGGCGCTTCGTGTGCCAGCACGCGACGGGCGCGACGAGTTTTCCCTCGGTCTGCATCTGCTTGAAGATGCCCGTGTTGAACGGCACTTCCATTTGGTAAATCGTCACGCTGTCCGGCTGCAACTCGATCGTCTTCGCGATGTTGCGCTGCCAATTTTCATCCGTCTCCTCGACCATGCCCGCGATGAGGTCGATGTTGATCTGCGGAAAGCCAACGCTCCGCGCGAAATGATACGCCCGGTAGATTTCGTCCTCGCGGTGCGCGCGGCCGTTGATTTCCAAAATGTGTTTGTCGAAATTTTCCACCCCGAGCGAAAGGCGGGTGACTCCGATCTGGCGCAGCGCGCTGAGCTTCGCCTCGGTGAGCGTGCCGGGCTCGGCTTCGAAGGCGACCTCTTCGACTTCATCCCACGGCAGCAGCACCTTCATGCGATCGGTGAGCGCCGTGAGCTGCACGACGGAAAGGTAGCTCGGCGTGCCGCCGCCGAAATAGACGAACTTCGGCTTCCGTCCCGCGATGCGCGGAGTTCGCGCGTACATTTCGAGTTCGCGCATGCCATCGTCGAGGTAGCCTTTGATGTCCTCGGCGTTCTTGTCCGTGTACACGCGAAAGTAGCAAAAGTGGCAGCGCTTCCGGCAAAACGGGATGTGAAAATAAATGCCGAGTACCGAGTCCGCTGGCGCTGGCGCGGCGATCACGCTGCGGACTTCGGCGACTTTGTCTTTGTCCCAAAAAGAGAACGGCGGGTAGTTCGCGACGAAATAATTTCCCGCGGTGGTGTCGTCACCGTCGGTGAGCAACTGGTCGAAGAGTTCTGCGGTCGTCGGAGGCATGACGCGCGGACTCTCGGCGACAGTTACCGAACTGGCAACGGCTTAGTGTGTGTGCGTATGAACACCGCGCGGTCGCGTTCTTGCCCACTCAGCCCTTCGTTCCGGGCACAGGAGTCGGCGTAGGCTTGCCGCCGGGGGCGGTCGGAGCGGGCTTGGCTGGCTGCGGAACCGGCGGGGCCGGCCTCGGCGATGGCGGTGCCGACGGCACGGGTTTCACGGGCGCGGCGACTGGTGCGGCAGGTTTCACCGGAGCAGACACTGGCGGTGCGGGACGAGGGGCGGGCACGGGCTTTTGCGGGGCAGCCACAGGCGGCGCCGGGCGCGGAGTGGAACGTGCAACCGCCGCAGGTTTCGGCGCGTCGGGCGCGGGTGCGTTGCGGGGCGGAGTCGTCGTCGGGGGCATCGTGTTTTCCGGAGTGCGCCTTTTCGGGCGATTGGTTTCCGGCGATGAAATCGGCGGTGCAGTGGGTTTCGCGATCGGCGCGGGCGTGTGCGACGGCTTTAATGTGGGCGAAGGTGCCGGCGCAGTCGGCACTGCCGGTGTCGTCGGTTGCGGTGTCGGAATATTCGCATTCTTCGGCAATTTGCCGCGCTTCTTCATGCGGTCTGGCGGCGGAACTTCAGTCTGCGCGGGCGTCGGCACAGTGGTCTCCGTCGGCCTGCCCGGCTTCACCGGTTGTCCGGGGCGCTGGGGATTTTCCGTGAGCGACGCGCCCGGCTGGTTCGGCGGTGAAACGGGGACAGTGGGCGCAGTGGGCGTCGTTGTTTTGCTGCGTTTTTTTCCGCCCTGCGTCGCAGCGCTCGGTTGTGTGGGCTGGGCTGGCGGAGTCGCGACACCGTCCGCAGGCGAGCCCGGCTTCGTCGAAGTCGCGCCCGTTTTTGGCTGCGCGGGTTGGCCCGGTTTCACAGGCGTGGTGTTCGCGGTCGGCGCTGGCTGGCCGGGTTTTGTGAGAGGGCTGCCGCTGGTCGGCACGGGTTGACCGGGCTTCGAAACTGGCGCGCTCGGCGGCGAAATGGGCTGGCCGGGCTTCACCATCGTCGTGCCCGCCGTCGGCGTGGTCTGCCCCGATTTCGGCGAAGTCGAAGCGTTTGGGTTGCCCGGTCGGAATGGCTTCAGCGGACTGGACGGCGTTGTCGCGTCCGCCGCGGTTGATGGCATGCCCGGCAAATTCGCCGGCGCATTTTTCGCCGACGTTCCCGGCGTTTCGTTCGCGATTTTTGCCTGCAAGGCGGCGGCGTTTTTCGCATCCGGGAGACCGCTCCAGCCCTTGTCAAATTTCGGCGCGGCGATGGTCGCTGCGACTGGCGGCGGCGCGACGGGCTTCTTCGTGCGCGTCACCATCGGCGCAGCGAACGAGAGAATTCCGTCGGTCAGTCGTGAAAATTTTCCATCGGGCGTGAGTGGCCGCGCGGCTTGGTTGCGATTGATTTGCACGGTCGGAATGAGCGCGTTGCCGCTGCGGCCGAGGGCGTTGTTCAGCGCAAGAATATTGGGGCCGCCGCTGTAGATTCCGCGCCGCGTGTTCACGATGTTGGTCACGTTATTCGTGCGCGCCATGACTTGCGGATTTTGCTGCCGCGGGATCAGCACCCGTGCCATCGAAGGTGCGGCGAAATCGCGCACGTTCACAAAATTATACGCCCGCGGCCCGATGCCCCAGCGGTGGTCGGCCCACGAACTGATTCCCACGCCCGCAAGTGCGACCGCGGCCGGCGGCAGCGCCGCCCAGCCGACATAGGAATTCCCGTGTCTCCACGACACCCACGACGGTGCCCACACTTTTCCCGGCACCCAGTACCAGCCCGAGTCTTCCTCGCGAAACCACCGGCCATAGTGATACGTCGCCCAGCCAAATTCCTCATCGGAAACCCACACCCAGCCGTCCGCGGAATTCACCCAATGCCCGCGCGTGTACGGCTGCCAGTCCTCGTCCACATCCGTCGGCTGCCAGCAGCGGCCGTACGTCCCGACTGTCACCCAGCGCCCGTGATTCCGCAGGCTGCTCGCGTTGTAAAAAACGTCGCTCACCACGCCGATGTCCTCGGTCTCCACGACGCTGGTCGTACTGCGGCGCGGCGGTTCGGCGATGGCTTCCGGCGGCAGCGCGACGACCGCGCCCGCGGGCCGGGCGTCCTCGGTGCCGCCGACTTCCTGATTCGTGAGCGCAAAAAGGCAGAACGGTGCCGCACCAAATTTCTGCGTGGCTGTGAAGCCGGGCGTGCTCACGCCGTCCCATGTGAAACGGTAGTTGATGTAGTACACTTGATTCGGCTCCGCGAAGCCGCCGGCGGAAGTCGTCGCGTCATCCTCGTTGAAAAAATCCGTATTCACCGCGGCCCTGCCATCGCCGGCAAAGGACAAATTCACCTGCCGGTTTTCGCCCGAGGCATTGCACAGATAGACGCGCAGGTCGTACGCCTTTCCCGCCGTGAGCGTCGCCGGATCGAGCACCACATATTGCTCGGAGTTGTCCGCCGCGCCGTCGTTGAAAATCATGCTGGAAAGCAATCCGACCGTCGCTCCATCTGCCTGAATGCTCTCGGATTTTCCCCCGCCATTGGTGAGCGTGCCGGTCGCCGCGCTCACCGTCACGCCGCCCGCGGAAGCGGCATTGCCCGCGCCGCTGAGCGCGGTGAGCGACAGCCCGTTCACGCTGCGCCCGTCCGGCTTCGCCGTGCCCGCGGCGATCGCGCTGGTGTAAGTTTTTGCCGAATCGAGTCCCGACTGCGCATCGCTCCCGGCGGGGGGAATCGGCACGTAGAAAAGTGTGCCGGCCTGCGCGTGCAGGGCAAAGGCGGCGGACAGCGCGAGAGCGCTGCGAAGTTTTGGGAAGGTCATATTGATTCGGGGGTTGCGGTGGGAATGCGACAGGCATCTCGCCCATATTCGGATCGTGAGACGGGGGCAGCCGTTCGTTTATTTCCTGTTTTTCCCAAAACTGCTGATTGCGGAGCGCGTGGATCCCGGAATGCGGGGATGCAAAAGAAGCCACACCCAAGGCGCGACTTTCAACGCGCAACACGCAAGTTTCAGACTCGGAAATTGCGCTCCTGACGTTAGGCGTTGCGCGTTGGAAGTTGGGCGTTGGAAAGTGGGCGTTGGACGTCGCACGCTGCCCCTCCGCGCGGCGGTTTGACATCGCACACTTGCGCGGGAGACAAATGCCCGATGCACATCTCCCGCCGCACTTTCCTCGCGACCTTCGGGACGCTCGCCGCCGCGCCTTTGCTCTCGAAGACCAGCGCGCGCGATTTTGGCAAAAGCGCCGCGCCGGTGCGCTATCCGGAACCCGACGTGATCGCGCTGGAGGATGCGTTTAAAAAAATCAAAATCGGCAACGCCGCGATCGAACGGCTGCACACCGGCATGCGCTGGGCGGAGGGTCCGGCGTGGAGCGGGCCCGGGCAGTATCTCATGTGGAGCGACATCCCGAACAATGCGCAGATGCGCTACCTGCCGGACGACGGCCACGTGAGCACGCTCCGCAAGCCCGCGCAGTTTTCCAATGGCAACACTTTCGACATGCAGGGCCGCCAGCTTTCGTGCGAGCACGAGACGCGGCGCGTCGTGCGCTACGAGGCGAACGGCACGCTCACCGTCCTCGCGGAAAAATTCGGCGGCAAAAATTTCAACGCGCCGAACGACATCGTCGTGCATCCCGATGGCGGCATTTGGTTCACCGATCCCGGCTACGGCGCGCTCTTCGAGTACGAGGGAAAAAAGCAGCCGCTCGAATTGAAGGAAGCCGTCTATCGCATCGACCCCGCGACCGCGCAGGTGGAGAAAGTGACGGACGAAATCTTCAAGCCAAACGGTCTCTGCTTCTCGCCCGACTACAAGAAACTCTACCTCTGCGACACCGGTTCCTCGCACTACCCGCAAGCGCCGAAAAACATCCAAATGTGGGACGTCACCGACGCGCGGAAGCTCACGAAAGGGCGGGAATTCATCTCAATGAAAATGAGCGGCCAACTCGTCAGCCAGCTCGGCGGCTCGGCGGCCGATGGCGAAAGCGTCGCCGGCATGGCCGACGGCATCCGCTGCGACACCGAGGGCAACGTGTGGGTCGGTGCCGGCTGGGTGGGTCCGGGCTACGATGGTGTGCATATTTTTTCGCCCGAAGGCCAGCGCATCGGGATCATCCTGCTGCCGGAGATTTGCTCGAACATCTGCTTCGGCGGCCCGCGCCGGAACCGCCTCTTCATGGCCGCCAGCCAGTCGCTCTATGCCGTGTACGTCGAGGCCACCGGCGCGCATTTTTGCTGAAACCTGGCACCGGAGAAATCAGCTCTGCCGTCTCGGCGCCGCGCTGGAACCATCTGTTGACGCTCATGCGCCGGCGCTGGCCGCAGTTGAGCGGGATGCGCGTTTTTGAACTGCACGAGTTCCACGGCTTGCACGTCCACCTCGTTACGAATCGCTTCCTCGACGTGAACGAGGCTCGGGTGATGGCGAAGCAGGCAGGCTGGGGACACATTGACGTGCGGCAAATGCCCGTGGAGCGCGCGGCTTATCTCGCCAAGTATCTGAGCAAGGAGCGTCCGCCGGTGCTTGAAGCGCGGGCGGCTCTGGGCGGGGTTCGGCGAGGGGGAGTGGACGAAGGTCAAGGACCTTGTCACCCAGTTGCGCATTGCGACGATCTACCGCGCGTGCAAAGAAATGGCTCGGGTGGACGGGTCGGAAGGGATTTTTCGAGCGGATGAAATTCGTGGCGTGGCTGGAATTCCGCTCGGCGATTGCGGGCTGGATTGACGGATGCGGCCCCGGCGGAAAGCACTGCTGGATGTGCTCCCGCGCGGAATTGGAAGAGGGGGCCACGGTCTTGGCTCCGTTTTAAACCGGACCTTGCCAAGGACCCATAAATATGGTTCCCTGTTCGCCGTGAAGACCACACTGGAAATTCCCGATCCGCTTTTTCGCAAGGCGAAGACCACTGCTGCACAGCAGGGGATTACGCTTCGCGAATTTGTGAACGATGCACTGAGGGAGAAACTATCCACCGGCCCCGCAAAGCCGGGTGCGGAGCCTGCGTGGATGAAATTCTTCGGTGCCGGGAAGCCTTTCGCTGCGGCGATTCGGGAGATTGACCGCGTGGTCGAGGAGGAGTTTGGGCGCGTCGAGGACGAGGATCGGAAATGATTTTCGACACCAATGCGCTGAGCGCATTCCTGCTGGCAGACCGCGACCTTCTTGCGGCGGTGCCGGGTCACACCGTCATCCGCCTTCCCGTGATCGTCCTGGGCGAATACCGTTTCGGTCTTTCCAAGTCACGCGAGCGGGTGAGGCTCGGTCATCTGCTGGATGAATTTGAGAAAGTCGTCGAGGTGCTGCCCGTGGATACGATGACCGTCCAGCCTTACGCCGAGATTCGCCAACAGCTTCACAAGGCACGCCGGCCCATTCCGCAGAATGACACATGGATCGCCGCGCTCGCCATCCAGCATGAGCTTCCAGTGCTCACGAGGGACGGCCATTTCGACGGCATTATGGGCCTGCGCTGCGTGAGCTGGTGAGGCTCCCTGGAAAAGAGGACTCACTCTCTCCAGCCCCCGCGGCGGGGCAAAGTCTTCGGCCTTTGCCGTCGAGCGGAATCGCGGGCCAGTGAGACGCCGCGGACCGGAAAAGGGTGAAGTCCTTGCGGGCGAGAGGCATCGCGTTCAAGAAACCAAATCTGCGGCTCATACTGTTCGCTGAACAGTTTCAAAGATGAAACCAAAGCGGACGCCCCTCTGCGCCTTTTGGGAAAGATCAGTTGCTTACGATTTCTTCGCGGAATCCAAGAATATTACTTTTGTCACGAAAGGTTCCCCGAAGAATGGGCGATGAACAATGATTTCGACGGGGGCTCCGCGGGTGACGCGTGACGCAGACACCAATTCCGTTCCCGCCACGAAGTCAGTGTTTCTGTTCCAGACGAACGACACGGATGTTGATTTGTCATTGGTGAGCAGGACCGCGTGGCATGTCGTGGCGTCGGCTTGCTGGATGGTGCCGGTGAAATGCCGGCCTTGCGGAGTGCGCGCATGACTTGCGGGTGCGGCTCCGATGAGCAGCGCGATGAGCAGGAGGATCAGGCAAAGAAATTTTCGCATGGGATTTTGGTGTGCGGGTTGAGGTGAAGCTGGCGCGTTGTGATCGTCGTCCTTCATCGGCACGCCGAAGTTTGCGAAGACGACGTAGAGCGTGAGCAGCGTCGCGGAAATCAGGCCGCCGATGATCGCGACGGCGAGCGGCTTCTGCGTCTCGGAGCCGATGCCGTGGGAGAGCGCCATCGGCAGCAGGCCGAGCATGGCGAGCCGTGCCGTCATCAGCAGTTCAGCGCTCCGCTTCACGTCGCATCTGGCTGCTTTGCTGCTCATCGCTGTTCATGGCGCGCTGGGCCGAGTGCGGCGCTGCCGCGTTCGCCGGTCTTGAGCCGGAGTGCGTCGAGCACCGGGAGGACGAAGACCTTGCCGTTGCCGCGGAGGCCGGTGTGCGCGGCGTCGTAGATGGTTTTCAGGATGAGGTCGGCCTCGGAATCGTGGCACGCGATTTCGAGGCGCAGTTTCTTCGTCCGCTCGATGCCGGCGAATTCCTGGTGCTCGGGATGCAGGTCGTCGTGCTCCTGGCCGAAGCCCTGGACGCTCGAGACCGACATCCCGTGAATGTGTTCCTTTTCCAGCGCGCTGGAGACCGGCGCGAGGAATCCGACCGGGATGTAGGCGATGATGAGTTTCACGGGTCAGTATTCGGTTTTTTCGGATTCAAACAACGGATAGAGGATCGGGACGATGAAGAGCGTGAGCAGCGTGGCGGTGATGAGACCGCCGATGATCACGGTCGCAAAAGGGCGCGAGGTTTCGGCACCGACCTCGTGGGAAAGGGCTGCGGGCAGCAGGCCGAGCGCGGCCATCGCGGCCGTCATCACCACCTGGCGCATCCGGGAAACCGCGCCTTCGCGGACGGCCTCGGCCATCGCCATGCCCTGGCCGCGCATGGCGCGGATTTGCTCGACGAGAAGGACGCCGTTTTGCACCGACACGCCGAAGAGCGCGATGAAGCCGACCAGCGCGGACACGGAAAGCGTGAGGCCCGCGATCGGCAGCGCGATCACGCCGCCCACGGCGGCGAAGGGGACGTTCAGCAGGATGAGGAACGCGAGCTTTCCTGAATCGAATGCGGTGAAGAGCAGGAAGAAAATCGCGACCATCGTGATGGGCACGATGAGCGCGAGGCGCTTCACGGCACGCTGCTGGTTCTCGAATGCGCCCGTCCATTCGAGCCGGTAGCCGGGCGGGAGCTTTACGAGGTCTTTCACTTTCGTCTTCGCCTCGCCGACGAGTGAGCCGAGGTCGCGCCCGCGGACGGCGAGCTTCACGGCGGTCATGCGGGCGTTTTCCTCGCGCGCGATTCTTGCGAAGCCGGGCCGCACGTCCACCGACGTCACAGCGGCGAGGGTGAGGCGTTCGTTGTTCGATCCGAAGACGGGGATCTTACGGATGGAGTCGAGGTCGGCGATGGCCTCGGGCATCATCTTTACGACGAGGTCGAAGGTGCGCTCGCCCTCGTGGACCTGCGTGGCGACCGCACCGCCGAGTGCAGTCTCGACGACCGACTGCACGTCGGAGACCGAAAGGCCCGCGCGGGAGATGGCCGTCCGATCCACCGCGATCTGCACCTGCGGCTGGCCGAGGAGTTCATCCGTGCTCACGTCCGCGGCACCGGGCACCTTTTTGAGAACGTCCACGATTTGATTGGCGATGGCCTGAAGTTTCTCCGGGTTTTCGCCGAAGATTTTCACGCTCAGTTCGCTCTTAATTCCCGACACCGCCTCATTCACGTTGTCCTCGATCATCTGGCTGAACTGAAACTCCATGCCGGGGATCACGGCCAGCTTGCGCTTCATGATTTCGCTCAGCTCCTCGCGCGTCTTCGCGGTCGTCCACTGGTCGCGCGGCTTCAGTGGCACGGCGATTTCCACGACGTCGAAACCGTTCACGTCGGTGCCGTCGTCGGGCCGCCCGTCCTGGCTCACGATGCTCAGCACCTCCGGGAATGTCGCGAGGATCGAGCGGGTCTTTTTGACGAGGCGCGCGGCCTCGGTCGGAGAGATCGTATGCGGCATGAAGCCGCGCACGTAGAGCGTGCCCTCGTCGAGCTTGGGCAGGAATTCCGATCCCGTGAAGTAAAGCACGACGCCCGTGAGCACGAGGCTGGCGACGGCCACGCCGAGGATGACGGGGCGCATCGCCTGCACCTTGGCCAGCATGGGCCGGTAGATCCCGAGGAGGAAACGGACGAGCACGGATTCCTTCTCCGCGATCTTGCCCTTCACCGCGTAGCTCGCGAGCACGGGCACCACCGTCAGCGCGAGGATGGTCCCGACGATGAGCGCAAAAGTCAGGGTCAGCGCCATCGGGCGGAAGATTTTTCCCTCCACGCGCTGGAGCGTGTAGAGCGGGATGAAGGCCGTGAGCAGGATCACTTTTGAAAAAAGGATCGGGCGCCCCATCTGCGCGACGGCCTCGACGATGGCGGCGGGCAGGCTGCGGAAAGAACCGCGCTTTTTCTCCAGGAGGTGCAGCAGGTTTTCGATCACCACCACGGCGGAATCCACGATGATCCCGAAATCAATCGCGCCCATCGAAATGAGGTTCGCGGGAATGCCGCGCAGATCGAGCAGCAGGAAAGCTCCGAGCAGCGACAGCGGGACGACCACGGCGACGACGAGAGCCGATCGGAAATTGCCCAGCCCGAGAAAAAGAATGAGCACCAGCAGCACGAGCGCGATGCCCTCGATCATGTTGTGGCGGACGGTGTGGAGCGTCCGGTCAATCAGCTCCGTGCGGTCGTAATGCTGGATCATCGAAACGCCTGGAGGCAGGTACTCGCGGTTGATCTGCTCCACTTTGGCCCGGACATTTTTCAGGACTTCGAGTGCATTCTCGCCCTTGCGCAGGAGCACGATTCCCTGGACCACGTCGTCCTCGTCGGATTTTCCGGGAATCGTCTTGCCGACAAGGCCGAGGCGCACCTGCGCGCCGATTTCCACACGTCCGAGATCGCCGATGTGAATCGGCGTGCCGCCACGTGTGTCCACCGCGATCTGGGCGACGTCGGCGGGTGAGTTCACAAAGCCGAGCCCGCGCACGATGTACATCTCCGGGCCGTGCTCGATGTAGGAGCCGCCGGCGTTGCGGTTGCCGTTGGAGAGCGCGTCGAGCACCTGCTTGAGCGAGAGGTTGTACGAGCGCAGTTTTGCGGGATCGATCAGCACCTGGTACTGCTTCGTCGGTCCGCCGAAGCCGACCACATCCACGGCGCCCGGCACGGTGCGGAGCTGCCGCTCGACCACCCAGTCCTCGAGGGCCTTGAGTTCGACGGCGGGGAAATCCTTCGGCCCTTTCAGCGTGTAGCGGAAAATTTCGCCGACCGGCGTGGCATCGGGCGAAAGGCTCGCGGTCGCACCGGCCGGGAGACTGACGGCGGCGAGCGCCTGGAATGCCTGGTTCCGCACGTAGGCGCCGTCGGCATCGTCCTCAAAGACGATCGTCACCTGCGAAAGGCCGAAGAGCGAAATGGATCGCATCGAGGCGCGCTTCGGGATGCCGTTCATCTGGTTTTCGATCGGGATCGTCACCAGCCGCTCGACCTCCTCCGCGGCATGTCCGGGGAACAGCGTGATGATCTGCACCTGGACATTCGTGACGTCCGGGTAAGCCTCGATCGGCAGCCGCTGGAACGCGGAGATGCCCGCGAAGATGAAGAGCGTCAGGATCGCGAGGACGATCGCGCGATGCCGCAGAGCGTAGGCCGTCAGCGTCCCCATTCTTATTCCTTCCCGGCCTCGGTCATCGCCTGGAGCAGCAGGCTGCCCTGCGTCACCACGCGCTCCCCCGCCGTCACGCCGGAGGTCACGGCCACGCGGCCGTCATTCTCAGTCCCGATCTCCACTGCCTGCCGTTCAAATCTTCCCGGCGACTTCTCCACGAAGACAAAGTGCCGGTTGTCCTTTGAGAAGACGGCATTCACCGGGAGCTCTACCGACGCACCCGTCTTTGGCGGATGTCCGGTGTGCTCGGAGTCTTCCAAGGCGATGATTCGTCCGGATGTCGCGCCACCCTTCGTGCGGAGCAGCACATCCACGCCCACGTACATCTCCGCCTTCAGCAGCCCGTCCGAATTGTCCACAAAGCCGCGCGCCTTCACCGTGCGCGTGAGCGGATCGAGCGAGTCGCCGATGAATTCAAGTTTCCCCTCGAACACGCGATCCGGGTATGCGCGGCTGCGGACCTGGAGCGACTGGCCCGGCTTCAACTCGGAGATGTCCAGCTCCGTCACGTCGAGGATCACCGAGAGCCGCCGCGGATTGCTGATCACAAAAAGCGGCAGCACGAGCTTCGCGTCATTGGCGAGCATCTGGTCGGGGCGGACCTCCTGCCCGGGGTTGATGTTTTTTTCCACCACCATTCCCGCGAGCGGCGCCTTCAGCGGGAACATTCCATCCACAGTCCCCGTCGTGACGCCGTAGAGTTTCAGCCGCGCCATCGCGCGCGCACGCTCGGCCTTTTTGTTTTCAAAATCATCCTCGGCGGCCTCCACATCCTTCTTCGCCGCGGCCCCGTGCGCGAACAGTTCGCCGAGCCGTTTCAGCGTGCGCTCGGAGAGTTTCATGTCGGCCTCCGACTTGCTCGCGTCCGCCTGCGCCTGCCCGAAATCCACGGACGCCATCGTCGCGAGCGTGTCTCCCTCGGCCACGCGCTGGCCGGCATTCACATTGATTTGGTTCACCCGGCCCGCGACCGAGCTGAAGACCCGCACTGTCGTCTGCTCATCCCAGACGAGCCGTCCTGTCATGTGTGCGACCGCCTTGGTGGGCGGCTTCGCGGTCTCGAAGGCGAGCGACGAATTCTGCGGAGCGTCCTTGGGCACGGTGACACTGCCCTGATCGGCCTTCAATTCCGCAGCCTCCTCCGCGGGCTGGCCTTTGTCATGGCAGCCGAGCATCGCGACCGGGCTCATGAGGGCGATGGCGATGCGGGCGAAGCGCCGCGCTGCGGCCGCCTTCGGGAATGGGGTTCTATCGTTTGGGTGGGGCATGGCTTTTGTTCCTCGTTTCATTTTCCGGACTGTTGGTGAAAGGGCTCGCATTGCGCGCGATGGCGAGCGTCGCCGATGTCGTCGCGCAATCGGCCATCGCCTGCGCGGTGGCGACGCGGATCTCGTTGTCGTTGCGTTCCGCGAACAGCAGGTCCAGCAGCGACGCGCCGCCTTTTTGGTACGCGAACGACACGGTCGCGACGACCGCCGCCGAACTCGGCGCAATCTGATCGAGGTAGCGCCGCCAGCGCGCGAACGCCTCGCGGTAGGCGATTTCAGCGGCCGCGATTTCGGAGGCGATTTGCGTCTCGATCTTGGAAGCCTGCGCCTGCGCCTGATCGCGCGCCGCCTCCGCCGCGCGGATATTGCCGCGGTTGAAATTCCAAAGCGGCAGCGGCAGCGACACGCCGAAGCCGACGGTGTTCGGCTGATCCGGCGGCTGATGCTCGTATAGCAACTGCCCCGTCGGGTCCGGAATCCGCATCGCCTTTTGCAACCTGAGATCCGCGTCCGTCTTGCGCTGCGTCGCCTGCGCCGCCGCGAGATCGGGGCGCACGCCGCTCGAGCCTCCGCGACTTTCCCGCGATGCGCTCGCGAGTTGACCCAGATGATTCGCCGGCTTCCATTTTCCCGAGGGCGACTTCGTCCCGAGCAAAACCTCCAACGCGATCCGCGCCGTCGCAGCGTTGCTCCCCGCCGCCGCCGCATCGAGTTCAAGACGCTCGGCGGCGATTTCGATCTGGTTGCGATCGTTGCTGGAGATGTCGCCCGCATTCAGCCGCGTCTCGGCGATCGTCGCCTCGTGCCGGAGCGACGCGGATGATTTTTTTAGCACACGCACATTCTCCTCCGCGAGCAGCGCGGCGATGAATGCCTTCGTCACGGCGAGGTCGAGCGTGCGCCGTGCATCGCGGAAGCTCGCCTCTGCCGATTCGTGCCCCGCCGCTGCGGAGGACTGCCGCGCCGCGCGCTTGCCGCCGATTTCAAAGAGCTGGCTGACCGCGAGGATCGTGTCGTAATTCCGATCCCACACGCCGTTTCCCGCCGCAGTGCCGCTTGGCCGACTGTCGGCGTTCAGCTTCGACGTGGAGAAACTCGCCGTCGGGTTTGGAAACTCGCGCGCGACAATTTTCTGCGCGAACGCGAGATCCACATTCGCCTTTGCCGCGAGCAGATCCCAATTCCGCTCGAACGCGATCCGCCTCGCATCCGAGAGGCTCAGGACGGGCGGCGTTGCATTTTCCGGCGTCGGACGCAGCGCGGCGATCACCGGATCATTCGCGGGACGGGCGAGGCCGGCGCCTCCGCAGTTCACGCACGTCCATACCGCCACTGCGAACACCACACGCGTGAACGCACGATGGAATCGCGCTGCATGGACGACGCTGCCTCGCTGTCCGGGGAACGCGGAAATCTTCAAAGGGCCGAAAGGCTGTGCCGGACTACTGGGCGCAAACGTGGGTTTGGGCATCCGTCATCGGCTGCGGTTTCGCGTCGGACGTTCTGGACTCCAGTGCGCGGGCGACCGCGTCGAGAACGGCTCCGCGAGTCGCGGGCTTGGCGAGCGCGGTGGAGACTTCACAGGCCACTTCCGGCTGCAGGGGCGAATGGGCGAGCGAGCCGGAAACCATCACCACCGGAATGCGGCTGCCCGCCGCGCGCAGCGCGAGGACCATGCCGGCACCGTCGAGCACGGGCATGTTGCGGTCGGTGAGCACGAGATCGAAGTGATCGAAGGCAAGCTGCATCAGCGCGTCCTCTCCGTTGTCGGAGGTCACGACCTCGTAGCCTGCGAGTTCAAGCACGGCACCGTGGAGTCCGGCGAGGATGCTGTCGTCGTCCACGACGAGGATGCGTGCGCGTGGGACGGATTCGTCTCTTGTTGCGGGGCTGACGTGGATCGTTTGCATGGGCTTTTGGAGGATGAGTGTGGGGTGCGGATCGGTTTGATGGCCGCAGTATTCCACTCCGCGCGTTGGTGCGATATTGGCCCCGTGGCTGATCCAAATTAGGCGCTGCGCCTACGATGGGCGGAGCGCGGGCTTCCAGCCTGCCGGGGAGACTTGCAGGCTGGAAGCCCGCTGTCCGCACAGGCAGGGATGCCTGTGTTCCTGCACCTTTGCCGGGCTATCCGCCGCCTGCCTGCTGCGCCTCCACCCAGCGCACGGCCTGCCGGATCATTTCCGCACTCGTGGCAAATTCCATCTTCGCCTTGATGTGATCGCGGTGCGCCGAGACGGTCTTCGGGCTGAGGTTGAGCTTTGCGCCGATCTCCTTCGCATTCCGGCCTTCGCCGAAGAGCGTGAAGACCTCGAGTTCGCGATCACTGAGCTTTTCCAAGGGCGAATGGGAGCCGCGCGGTCGCGCGCTGGTGAAGGCCTCCAGCACACGCGCGGCGAGGCGTTCGCTCACGTAGATGCCGCCGCCGAGCACACGGCGAATGGCCGTGACCATCACCGCGCCGGTGCTGTCCTTAGTGACGTAGCCCTTCGCTCCCGCGCGGATCGCGCGCTCGGCGTAAAGCATCTCGTCGTGCATGGAATACATGAGCACCTTTGCGCCCGGATCGAGCGCGATGAGATCCTTGACGAGATCGAGGCCGCTGCGTCCCGGCATATTCAGATCGGCGAGGACGAGATCGGGTCGCTCACTTTCAAAAAGTCGGATCGCATCGCCCGCATTGGTCGCCGTGGCGCAGACTTCGAGGTCGGCCTGCGACTTCAGCATGAACTGGTAGCCGTCGAGCACCACGGGATGATCGTCCACGAGGAGGAGGCGCGATTTCGCGGCGGTGGCACCGCGCTTGTTGGCTTTCGGTTCGCTCATAGTGGCAGGGAAATGCGGCAGGAGATGCGCGTGCCGCCGGCGGGTGCGGAATCGGCCGCGAGCGTGCTGCCGATCATCTGCGCGCGATGCTTCATCACCCTCATGCCGATGCCGCCGTTCGGAGGCATCGGCGACGGGAGGCCGGGACCGTCGTCGTCCACCTCCAGCGTGACGCACTCGCCCTGGCGTTCGAGACCGATGCGGATTTCGCCGGGCGCGGCGTGCTTCAGCGCGTTGTTCACGGCCTCCTGTGCGATGCGGTACAGCTGCCCGGCCAGTTCCGCATCCGGGATTCGCACCGGTGCCGGGCATTCGAAGACGCAGCGCACGCTGCCGCTGCGCGTCGTCGCATCCGCCAGCTCGTGGAGTGCGTGCATGAGGCCGTCGTCCTGCATCGCGACGGGTAGGAGACCGTGGGACAGCGTGCGGGTCTCGGCAATCGCATCGCGAAGCTGACGGCTCAGGTTTTCCGCCTGCGGTGCCAGTGCCGGGTGCGCGGATTCCAGCGCGAGGACCAGCCCGCTGGCCGAGAGCGAGGCCGCCGTGAGCTGCTGGCCGAGGCTGTCGTGCAAATCCTGCCCGATGCGCCGGCGTTCCTTTTCCATGACGCTCAGGATTTCCCGCTCCATCGCGCGGAGTTCCGAATTCGCGCTGGCCAGGGCGAAGGTGCGCTGCTCAATGCGCGCCTCCAGTTCCGCGTGCAGCCGCTGCCATGCACACAGGAGATGGACGACGATGCAGTTGATCGCCGCGATGACGGCTGCATTCCAATACGGCATGGCCGGGTGCTGGGAGTGGGGTTTCGCCGCGAGATTCGCCGCGAACCACACCAGCGCGCTGAGGACTGAGATTCCCCAGCCCGTCATGCGCCCCGCGTACCAGGCCGCGAGGCAGATCGGGAGAAAGTAAAACACGGCGAGGGAAAAGTCGCCCGTCACGTAATCCACCCACCCGATGACTGCCACAAGCACGAGCGCGGCCGTCACCACGGCCCACTTCGAAATGCCTGCGAGTCTGACTTTCACGTCGCGCAATCTCGTCAAAAGCCCGCAGCTGGCAAGCGCCGGCGCCGGTTGCGAGACGAAACACGCCGCCCGTCTGAACACGTCTTCTGGCAGATGCTCCAGCGCACGGCGGCAATCGTGGCAGAGTGGTCCGGCATGACGGATGGGCTTGTTTTTGCGGGAAACTTCCGCTGCTCCAAAAGGCACGCGCATGTCCCTCGCAGCTCGCTGGAAATTTTTCTGTGGCTTCCGATCGTGGCGGCGCTCGTGCTGCAAGCGCCGAATGTGCGCGCCGTTGAGCCTGCCAAACCCCGTTCATGCCTACCGCCGCCAATGGCGAGGGAGAGCGGGCGAAGAGATTCGAACTCTCGACATTCTCGTTGGCAACGAGATGCTCTACCAACTGAGCTACGCCCGCGTTTTCGCGAGCGGGAAACTAGGAGAGGGGTGCGGTGCGGTGCAAGGATTTTTTTCCAAACGCGAAAAATGATCGCCTGTGCCCCGCTCGAAAGCGCGCGGCTGGAACCCGGGCCCATTCGACTTATCGGGGTGCCGATGCTCCGGTGTTGACGCACGGGGAGGATGCCCCTCTTATGCGCGGTTCTTTCTCAGGCATTCACACGAACCCACACTGAAAACAAAATGATCAACATCGGTATCAACGGATTCGGCCGCATCGGCCGCCTCGTCTTTCGCGCAATTTGCGACCAGGGCCTGCTCGGAAAAGAAATCAATGTCGTCGCCGTGAACGACCTCGTCCCGGCGGACAATCTCGCCTACCTCGTGAAGTACGATTCCACGCAGGGCAAGGCGAGTGAGGAAGTCTTCAGCAAAAAATCCTCGCCCTCGGTGGCGGAGGACGACGTGCTCGTCGTGGACGGCCACGAAATCAAATGCCTCGCCGTGAAGGAAGGCCCCGCGGCACTGCCGTGGAAGGCGCTCGGCGTGGACATCGTGATCGAGAGCACCGGGCTCTTCGTGGACGCGGAAAAGGCGAAGGGCCACATCACGGCGGGTGCGAAAAAAGTGATCATCAGCGCGCCGGGCAAGAATGAGGACATCACCGTCGTCATGGGCGTGAACCACACGAACTACGACGCGGCGAAGCACCACATCATTTCCAACGCGAGCTGCACGACGAACTGTCTCGCGCCGGTCGTCCACGTCCTGTTGAAAGAAGGCTTCGGCATTGTGGAGGGACTGATGACGACCATTCACTCGTACACGGCCACGCAGAAAACGGTGGACGGCCCGAGCAAGAAAGATTGGAAGGGCGGACGCAGCGCCGCGATCAACATCATCCCGGCGAGCACCGGTGCCGCGAAGGCCACCGCGCTCGTGTGCCCCGAGGTGAAGGGCAAGCTCACCGGCATGTCCTTCCGCGTGCCGACGCCGACCGTTTCCGTCGTGGACCTCACGGTGAAAATCGAGAAGGACTCCAGCTACGCGGAGATTTGCGCTGCGATGAAAAAGGCGAGTGAGACTTACCTCAGCGGCATCCTCGGCTACACGGCCGATGAAGTCGTGAGCAGCGATTTCATCCACGATCAGCGCAGCTCTATTTTCGACGCCGGCAGCGGGGTGGAACTGAACAGCAAATTTTTCAAGCTCGTGAGCTGGTACGACAATGAGTGGGGCTACAGCAACCGCTGCGTGGATCTCGTGAAATTCATCGCGAGCAAAGGCGTGTAAATTTTGCCGCCGTCTCCGCGGTGCGAATAATCAGACGCCGACCGAGCTCAGTGCTTGGCCGGCGTTTTTTTTGGGCGCGCAAAAGCGCGAAGCAGACTTGGGATTAGCGCGAACCGGCGACGTGCCAAGTCAACGGATGCGCGGGAGCGAGACTCAAGTCAGGGACGCCGCGGACCTCACCGGTTGCGAACCGGTGCGAGAAAGCAGCGGTCACTCGCCTGCGAGGAAGCGCTGCCAGCGCGTCGCCGCAGAGGATTTTGCCTGCTCCGAAAGATTGAACGGAATGTGGTCCGCGCGCGGTAGCGCCTTGTCCCCGGCGCGTAGGCAGAAAAGGTGGCGCGGCGTCGGCAGTCCGACGACCACATCGAGCCACGGCGAGGCACCGGGCATGAGGTAAAGCTGCGGCGCGCCCGCAGGAATGTTTGGGCCGAGGAAGTCTCGCCAAAATTCCTGCGAGGCGAGCGGACGCGCGGGATCTGCGGGCAGCCGGATGTGCTGCGCCTGCCCCTTGAACTGGCCGAGCTTGAGATTGATC
>JBBQJR010000001.1:0-32033 GCA_038326125.1 Chthoniobacterales bacterium | reverse complement strand
CCCGGCGCGCAATACCGCGACAACGCCCTGAGCAAAGCCCGCTTCGAATTCCGCTGGGAGGATCAGTTCAACCTCGGCCTCGACCCCGAGACCGCCCGCGAATTCCACGACGAAACCCTCCCGCAGGAAGGCGCCAAGACCGCCCACTTCTGCAGCATGTGCGGCCCGCACTTCTGCTCGATGAAAATCACCGAAGACGTCCGCAAATACGCCGCCGAACAAGGCGTCGCCGAAGAGGAGGCGCTGAAAATGGGAATGGAGGAGAAGAGCCGGGAGTTTGCGGAGAAGGGCGCAGAGGTTTACGCGAAGGCGTAAGTGCACCGTTCCTTAGCGCATGATCTCGAATTTCTGACGAACCGCGCTGTCGCGAAATTACGAGTGCATGTTAGCGGCAACTTCCTCCGCTTGATCGCAGAAACGTGGAAAACGCTTCCAAGACTTGATGGTCGCGCATTCAGGCGCCTTGAATACTTGGCGCGGATTTCCCTATTGAGGTCGTCCGTGGAATTCTTCGCCTGCCAATGCCCGATGTCGCGACGCGGAGAGGAGAAAGGACGGGCGCAATGATCCGCGAGGCGTGCGTGTGAAATGCGCGGACTTTTTTTTACGCGATGAGTCTTTTCACGACAGAGCCGCCGAATTGCGAGAGCTGCTTGAAGCGGCCCGCGTGGTAGTAGGTGAGCTTGTTGTCGTCGAGGCCGAGGAGGCGCAGGAGCGTGACGTGAAAATCGCGGACGTGCGCGATGCCTTCGACGGCGCTCATGCCGAGTTCGTCCGTCGCGCCGACGGTGTGGCCGGCGTTGCAGCCGCCGCCGGCGAGCCAGACGGTCATCGCCTTCGGATTGTGATCGCGGCCGTAGGCGGTGCCGCCGCGCACGCCGTTGTCGGGCGTGCGGCCGAATTCGCCGCACCACACGATGAGCGTACTGTCGAGCAGGCCGCGCTGTTTCAGGTCAGCGATGAGCGCGGCGATGGGCTGGTCCACGCCGCGGATGAGATTGCCGTGCGCGCGCTCGATGTAGTCGTGGCTGTCCCACGTGCCGTTGTAGAGCTGGATGAAGCGCACGCCTTTCTCCACGAGCTTGCGCGCGAGCAGACATTTTCGCCCGAACGAATCCGTCGCGTCCTTGCCGATGCCGTAGCTCTCCTTCGTCTTCGCGTCCTCGCGCGAGAGATCGAGCGTCTCGGGCACCTGCATCTGCATGCGGAAGGCGAGTTCGTAATTGTCCATGCGTGCGGCGAGTTCGTCGTGGCCGGGATGCTGCGCGGCGTGCGCGGTGTTGAGCTTCGCGAGCAGGTCGAGGTTCGCGCGCTGGTGATCGGTCGTGATGCCGACGGGTGGCGTGAGATCGAGAATGGGCGATCCTTTCGCGCGCAGCGGCGTGCCCTGGAAACCCGCGGGCAGATAGCCGTTGCTCCAGTTCGCCGCGCCCCCCTGAGGATACGAAATCTCCGGCAGCACGATGAAGCCCGGCAGATCCTGGTTCACCGAGCCGAGCCCGTAGTTCACCCAAGCGCCGAGGCCGGGGTCGCCGCCGAAGCGGTTGCCGCAATTCATCTGATACATCGCCGTCGGGTGATTCACCGAATCCACCTGGCAGCCGCGCCAGAAACAAATCTCGTCCGCGACCTTCGCAAGATGCTCCCAATTTTCCGCGAGGTCCGCGCCGCCCTGCCCGGCCTTGCGAAACTTGAACGGGCTTTTCACATAGTAGCGCTTTCCGCTCTCCATCGCGGATTTCTGTTTCCCCTCGCGCACGAATTCCCTGAGGTGCTGCCGCTCCAATTCCGGCTTCGGATCGAACGTGTCAATGTGCGACGGCCCGCCTTCCATCATCAGGAAAATGCAGCTCTTCGCCTTCGCGGGAAAATGCCCGGCCTTTGGTGCGAGGGGGCCGTTCGATTGCGGATTGCGGATTGCGGATTGCGGATTGTCGGCACCACGCGCCTCGCGCGCCATCATCGCGGTGAACGCCACGCTGCCGAGACTCGCGCCGAGGCTGTAAATGAATTCGCGCCGCGTCGGCGCGTGCAGCGCGCGAGTTCCGGCGCAGGGAAAAAAGTGATTCATGGTGTCGGCAGTTTGCAGCCCATTGCGGTCTCGAATCCCCTCCTGCACTCCGTGCAGAGCGTCGATGGTTTCAGGTCGTGCTCTTGCAGGCTCTGAGGATATGCCCTCGCGCATTCCGGCGTGGCGCACCGCGGCACACCGAGGCTGAAACCGAACGTGCATAACGCCTGTTTGAGCAGCCTCTCCTTGAGCCGCTCGCGTTTGGGTGGCTCTTCGTTGAAACGATGCCCGAAGCGATGCGTGGAAATCACACCGACAAATCCGCCGGTGGCGGCCACGCCAAACAGGTAGTTGCTCTTGTCGCCGAAGAGATCGCACGACGTAACGCCCATCACCAAGCGCTTCGGACCGCAGCGTCCAATCGTCGCAATCTGGATCGCCGTCAGCATGCCGATGTCATCCCACTGTTTGTTCCGCGCCAGCTTTTCCACGTCCGCGTCAAGCCGCTTCAGCGCATCCGTTCCCTGTTCCGCCTCAGTCGTTTTGCGCACCAGCGACAACAGCGCATCGTCGTCCTTTTCCAATTGCGCCTTCGTGAATCCCATGCGGCCCAACTGCAGGGCGGTTTCGGGCCTTTCCTGCACCGTCTCCAGAATTTGCTTTCGCGTCCTGGCCAGCCATTGCGATTTCGCCGTCCGGCTGGCCGGGGGGATTTTCACGTCCAAGTGGGCGACCACGGTTTTGATCCCGAGACGTCTGGCGAGAATATCGCGCAGATCCTCCACCGCAAAAATGCCCGGCTCGCCGATCGGCACGAGGATGAGCGTGATCTCGTCGCCGGTGATTTTTTCAAAGGCAACGGGTGCCGCGGGCAACGGCAGACCGGCGAGCGCGGAGGCGCGTTTGAGCACAGCATCCTCTTCGCCCAAGCGCAGGGCCATCGCCGCCTTTTCGCGCAGCGCATCCGGCTGGCTCGAGCGCGCGAGAAGTTCACCGAGGGTCAGTTGCTCCTCGAGTGCCCAGGAGTTTCCGCGCAGACCAATTTCCAGATACCGCTTCGCCTCGGGGTCGCGCTTCGCCGCGAGGAATTTTTCCGCGAATTGAAAAATACGCGGGGAAATCTTGCCCAGTTCCACGCTGTCCGCTCTTGCGATCAAGCTGTCCACTTCGCCCTGCTCGCGGACCAGCGACCTATCCGCAGCGGCTTTATTTACAGGCTTTTCCGCAGATGCGGAACGCATTGAGATGAAGGTCAGCAAAGCAACGATGCCAATCAGAATGCGATTGAATGCGAGCATGATTCGATGACTTGGAGATGGTGGTTCAATAGACATACGCAAACTCGTTCGAGTTGAAGAGCACGAGGCAGACATCGGCGAGCGCGCGCGTGTGGGCGTCCACGGCGTTCGGCTGGAGGTCGGGCACGAAGTCGGCGTAGGCTTCGAGCTTTTCGCGGAAGGAAAATTTCTCGCCGGTGTTTTCCTCGAGGGCCTCGCGCTTCACTTCGAGCGGCGGCTTCGGCGATTCGATTTTGGCGGCTTTCTGTTTCGCTTCCATCGCACGCCAGTGCACAAGTGTGGCGGTGAGTTCGTCGGCAGTCGGCGTGCGACCGAAGACGAGTTGGAAGCAACGCGTGAGCGCCGCGTCGTCGGCCTTGGTTTCCTGCACGGCGCGATGCGCGAGCGCGAGGGCGCGGTCGTAGCTGGCGCGACCGTTGAACAGGCTGAAGACCTGCGGTGTGACCGTCGAAGCCTCGCGGCGCTCGCATGAGAAATCGGGTGCGGGCTCGTTGAAGACTTCGAGGAACGGATCGCGCAGCCCGCGAATTTTCAGCGCATAGATGGAGCGACGGTGACGCTGCTCCGGCTTCGGATTCGGTATCCATGCATTGGCAAACGTGCCCATGACCTGCCGTGGCTGGAGCGCGGCTTCGAGGTTGATCTCCGGGCGATTCGGAATGCCGCCGAGCGTCGGGTTCAGTTCGCCGGTTGCGGCGAGCATCGCGTCGCGCAGTTCCTCGGCGGTGAGACGGCGCGGCTTGAACACTGCATGGCTTGTCCCGGTCGCATCTTTTTCGGCGAGCGTCTTGCTGTCGGGATGCTGCGTGGAGCGGCGGTAGGCCTCGCTCGAAAGGATGAGCCGGTGCATCGCTTTGAACGATCCACCTTGCTCGACAAACGTCGCGGCGAGCCAGTCGAGCAATTTGGGATGCGTGGGTTTCTTGCCGGTGCTGCCGAAGTTGTTCGGATTGCCCGCGATGGGCTCGCCAAAATGCCAGAGCCAGATGCGATTCGCGATGGCGCGAGTGGCGAGCGAATTCTCCGTGCTCGAGACCCAATCGGCGAACGCCTTGCGCCGGCCCTCGATGGAACTCGGAACGCGGAACGCGGACCGCGGAAGAATTCCATCCAGCACGCTCAACGTGCCAGGCTGCACTTTCACGCCGCTGACAAAAGGATCGCCGCCGGTGAGCACGCACGTCTCCTCGAGTTCACCGTCGGTCATTCGATTGGCCGGCATGCGCACGGGTGCGAGCACGGCTTTCACATCGGGCGTCCGGCCATCATGGACCGCGAGCGCCACGGGTTCGTAGCGGTCGAGTTCCCACTTGAGCCGTTCGAGTCCCTTGCGTGCGACGCGTTCGTTGCCGTAGTCCTCGGGGCCGAAGCCGAAGAGCTTCGGCGGAAACTGTTCCTCCGGCACGCCCTGCTTCGTCAGGAAAGTGCGCGCGGACTCAAACACGCCCGCAAACTCGCGCTTCTTGCCGAAGCGATTCAGTGCGGGCTGCCTGGGCGCCTGCTCAATCGCGGCGTTCCACTTCGTTGCGTCGGTACCGTTTTCCGCAAACCACCGCTCGGCATTCTTCACGAGCTTTACGTCGAGTTCTTCCAGCTTCGCGAGGTATTCCGCGCGGCGCGATTCGAGATACTTCCTCTCCTCGAACCCGCTCACATTTTCCTCCGGCAAGAATGGCGCGGACCGCTCGCTGAGTTGCGTCGTGGCGAACACGGCCTGCACCGAGTAGTAGTCGCGTGTCGGGATCGGATCGAACTTGTGATCGTGGCAGCGCGCGCATTGCAGCGAGTGCGCGAGGAATGTCTCGCCCACGCTGTTCGTCACGTCGTCGAGGAAACGCTGGCGCGCGACCTTCGCGACTTCCATGCCCGTGAGTTCCCACGGCCCCATGCGCAAGTAGCCGGTCGCGATGAGCAGGTCGGATGTAGGATGTAGGATTTCAGATTTAGGATTTGGGTCGGCGGCGATCTCGTCCCCCGCGATCTGCTCGCGCACGAATTGCTCGTAGGGCTTGTCGCCATTGAATGCCCGCACCACGTAATCGCGATACCGCCACGCATTGCCGCGCTCGTAGTCGTTCGCAAAGCCGCTCGAATCGGCATACCGCACGACATCGAGCCAGTGCTGCGCCATGCGCTCGCCATAGTGCGGCGACGCGAGCAGCCGCTCGACGACTTTCGCAAATGCCTTCTCGTCCGGCAGCGGGTCTTTGACGAACGCCTCAATCTCTTCCGGCCTCGGCGGCAGCCCTGTGAGGTCGAATGTCGCGCGGCGGATGAGCGTCGTGCGATCGGCGAGCGGCGCAGGTTGCAGGCCCGCGGGCATCTGCGCAGCGATGAAGGCGTCGATGGGACTGGGAGGCGCGACATTCTTGTCGCCCTTCTTTCCTGTTTTTGCGCTCGCCTCGGCGATAGGAATGTCGCCGCTACTTGGCACTGGCGGCTTCTTCACCGGCTGATACGCCCACAGGCCTTCCGGTTTGTATTTGCGGTTCGTCCATTCGGGCGAAAGTCCGCCGCTCGTTGTCACCGTCACTCCGTCCTCGGCCGACCACTTGTCCGCATTCGCCTTGGCGATCGCCGCCGTCTTCGCCTCATCCGGCCAGGGCGCGCCGCCCGTGATCCAATCCTTGATCCAGCCGATTTGTTCCGCCGTGAGTTTGTCCGCTTCCTTGGGCGGCATCGGCTTCCAGTCGTCCTCGTGTGCGCGCGTGGTTGCGAGGTAAAGCGGGCTTTCCTCCGGCTGGCCGCGCACGATGGCGGGCTGGCCGCTGTCGCCGCCTTCAAACGCCTTGGTGGAGGTCCGCATGTCGTAGCCGGATTTGATTTCCGCCTCATCCTTTCCGTGGCACGCGAGGCATTTTTCCTGAAAGAGCGGCAGCACGCGGCGGACGAAAAGACTGTCCGCATCTCCGCCGGAGCCGAGGTGCGGCAGGGCAATGACGAATGCTGTGATTCGCAGGGCGGGGCTCATCGGGATTCTTGCAAAACCAATCGCGGTGCGAGGAGTTGCTTGGTTCGGGCGATTGGTTTCGCGAAAGCGTGGGTGTCTGGGATCACTTCACAAGCTTCAGCAGGATCAGCCGCACGTCCATCACCTGCTGGCCGGGAATGCTGAGCGCCTTGAGCGTGAGCCGGCCGCGGCCGGGCTGGAGATCGAGCGTGCCGAATGAGAGCGGCTTGAAATCTTTCACGTAGGACTCGCTTTCCCGTCTCGCGCGGTCGTGTTCCGCGCCGTGAAGCGGAGGGTCGTGCGGCTCAGTGATCGTCTTCTCGATGCGGCTGCCGTTGAAGCTCAGCTCGACTTTCGATCCCACATCCGCCGCTGGGCAGGTGTAGTACACGATGGCCTCGTATTTCCCCGCAGTCGCGACCTCGATGTCCCACGTGATGCTGTCGTCGGCCTTCGTCCAGTTCGTGAAGAACGAGCAGTTCGGCGCCTTCGCGCTGCGCTGCACGCCGCCGTGCGGGAGGCCGTCGCGCGCGGGGAGCTGCGTGGTCGGAAACTCGGGGTAGCCGACGGTGAACGTCTTCAGTTCCTTGTCCGCGATTCCCGGCAGGACATCCGCACGGTACTCGGCCACGGCCTTCGCGAGGCGCGCGGCGACCTCGGGTTTTTCTTTGGCAATGTCGTGATCCTGCACGGGGTCGGCGACCATGTCGAAAAGCTGCCCGCCCGCATCGAGGCGATACTGCTGCGTGCGGACGCTCACTTTTCCCGCCCAGTGGGAGAAAATCATGCGCTCGGGCCATCCGCTTTTGATGTTGTGGGTGAGCAACTGGCGAAGGCTGATGCCGTCGAGCGGCTTTTGCGAAATGATCGGAATGCCGCAGAGATCCGCGAGTGTCGGCAGCAGATCGATCGCGCCGGCGATTTGCGTGACGCGTTCTCCCTCCGCGATTTTTCCGGGCCAGCGGATGAAGAAAGGCGCGCGCACGCTGCCCTCGTCGGTCCCCGCTTTCTTGCCTTTCATCCCGCCGTTCCAGCGCCAGGTGTTCGGGCCGTTGTCGCTGAAGTAAATCACGATGGTGTTTTCCGCGAGCTTCAGTTCGTCGAGGCGGCGGAGGATGCGGCCCACGTTCCAGTCGAGGTTTGCCGTCATCGCGAGCGAGCCGCGCGTCTCGGCGAGGTCCTCCTGCTTCGGATTGCGCGCGCGCATTTTCAGATCGGCATTTGCGAAGGGCGCAAAAAATTCATCCGGCGCCTGCGCGGGGAAGTGCGGCGTGTTGAACGGCACGTAGCAGAAGAACGGACGCTCCTTGTTTTCCTCGATGAACTTCAGCGCGTGATTCGTGAAGTCATCCGCGATGTAGCCCTCGCCTTTCACGAGTTCGCCGTTGTGCTCCAGCGGCGCGTCGAAATAGTCGCCCCAGTGGCCCGAGCAGAAGCCGTAGTATTCGCCGAAGCCCCGACCGCGCGGGTGATACGGATACTGCATCCCATTGTGCCATTTCCCAAATGCCGCCGTCGCGTAGCCCGCCGCGGTGAAAGTGTCCGCGATCGTTTTTTCCGAGAGATTTAGCCGCTCGCCGCCGAGCGAGACATTCCACACGCCGCCGCGTGGGTGCCAGCGGCCGGTGAGAAATTCCGCGCGCGTCGGCGAGCACACCGGGCACACGTAGAAGCGCTCCAGCACCGCGCCCTTTTTGCCCAGCGAATCAATGTTCGGCGTGGAGATATTCGTGTTGCCGTTGAAGCTGAGATCGCCCCAGCCTTGATCGTCCGCGAGGAGCACGACGACGTTGGGACGCGGCGTTTCCGCGATGGCGAAAAGCGGCAGGAGCGCGAGACAGGCGAGGAGGAGGCGGTTCATGGGAGGGCGAATTGTGAGGTGATCAGCGCGGGTTCGTTTCGCGCAGAGCGTGATGGCACGGGGATGGTTTTCGCAATTTGATTTGAGCGTCCGCTGACAATTTGCCGCACTGATTTTTCCAGCCGCAGACCACCGCGGCACCACTGCGGATCAGCGCAGATTTTTCGCAATGCATCCGCGTTTTTTCCCGGCATGTTCCTCCGGCGCTTGCGCCTTTTCGGCGGCGCGCTCTGCGCAAGATGAAACTCCACCCCAATCGGCCATGATGAAATTTTTCACCGCTGCTGGCAGCGCTGCTGGCTCCGCTCCGTTGTCTGGAGCCTGCTCGGCTTCGTCGCGATCTGCGTGTTACTTTGGCTGGCGCTTTGCACATGGATGAACTGGAACGGCGCGCGCCGGTGGCGCGACGTGCAGGCGATGTTCCGCGCCGAGAGCGAGACGCTGGACTTCCGCGCGACCATGCCCGCGCCGGTGCCGGAGGCGGAAAATTTCTGCGCGATCCCGCTGCTGAAAGATCTCGCGCTCGTCGTGGACAACCATCCGGACAACGGCGAGCCGGGCGAGAAACGAAAGCGCCTCGCTGCGCTGAAGCTGCCGGCGCTTCCGAAAGGCCCGGCGCGTCCGAAATTCACGGGCGCGATGACTGGCGTGCGCGTGGATCTGAAAAGCCTGGCCGATTCGCTGCGCACCGAGGGCTCGCTGCCGATGCTGGCAGATTCGGGAAATCCCGCGCGTGATGTGCTCGCGGCGCTCTCCAAGCACGACGCCATTTTCCAGGAACTCGCCGCCGGGCTGAGCCGCCCGGAGGCGCAATGGACGCCGGAATGGAGGACGCGCGAACTGCCGGGGATGCTTTTTTTCCGTCGCGCTCCCGCATTACAGCGCGGTGATGGCGATGCAGTGGACGCTCGCGCTACGCGCGATCGCGGCGGCGGGCGCGGGTGAGGACGGCTGGGCGAAGGCGCACGAGAGCGTGCAAATCCTTGCGCGGCTCAGCGAGGCGAGCCTGCACGATCCGTTTCTGATCGGGCTGCTCGTCGGCATCTCGGGATCAACCGTGCTCTGCAGCACGACTTGGGAAATCTGCGCCGCGCACGCCGGGACAGCGGATGATTTTGCGCGACTGGAATCCGCGCTCGCTCGCCTCGATATGCATCGCGCGCTGCTGCACGCGTCGCGCTCCGAACTGGCCTCCGCCGTGAGCTCGCTGCAATTTATCAAGGGCACGCGCGCCGGGGCGGTGAAGATTCTCTCGCCGGGCTGGATTGGCGGCAACGACGGCGGCGCGCTCGCAAATGCGGCGGGGCACGCGATCCCTTCCGGCTTCTTCGACGCGAGTTGTGCCTTTCTCGCGGAGCGGGAACTTCACCACATCGTGCGGCCTCTGCGCGACGGGGACTGGCGCGCGGCGCTCCGGTCCGCGAAGGAATTCGAGGATGAAATGAAAGGCATGAAGGCGACGGTCTGGACTCACCCGGAGGCGATCCTCACCGCGATGGTCGCGCCGGTCACCACGAGCGTGACGCGTCGCGCGGCCTACGCGCAGGCATTGATCAGCCAGGCCGTCATCGCCTGCGCGCTCGAGCGGTACCGCCTCGCGCAAGGAGCCTATCCCGACTCGCTCGGAGCCGTGCACCGCGCCGACGGCACGCCGCTGCCGCTGGATGAAATGAGCGGAAAGCCGATGGGCTATCGCAAAACCGCGGATGGAAAATACGCGCTGTGGAGCGTCGGCTTCGATGGCCGGGACGACGGCGGCAAGCGCGTGCTGGATGCAAAACATCCCGAGAGCACGAGGTTCAGTGACGAGGATTACGTCGGTGATTGGGTGTGGGATTTCCCGAAAAAATAGGGCGGCTCTTTCGCCAATGCCGCCGCCTTCCAAGTTCCGAGATTCAAATTCCGAGTTCCAAATTCACCCGTGGCAGGCAAGTGGCGAAAAAGGAAACCCGCATCGGCCTCGGCGCGAGCGGCGACAAGTTGAAAGCGTGCATCCAGCCCGCTGCGGGAGGCGTTGGATCGAAAGCACGCATGGATTTCACTTCTTCCGGAACTTCAAAATTTCGGCTGGGCAAAATCCGCGCGGTTGCGAAGCACTCTCGCGTGAAACTCATGCTGCGCTGCATCGAACCGGAAATCCTCGACACGCTGCGTGCGGACGATCCTGCGGCGCGACGGAGCCGCCGCGAATTGCGGCTGATCAATGCCATCATGGGTAACCACCGCTTCCTCGCCGGCGAAGTGCGGCGAAGCATCCAGCCCGGTTGGCGCGTGCTGGAACTGGGTGCGGGCGACGGCACCTTCGGCAAGAGGCTCGTCTCGCAGGGAATCTGCCAGGCCGCGCAAATCTCGGGTCTCGATCTTGCGCCGCGTCCGGCGGACTGGCCGCAGGATTCCGCCTGGGTGCAGGGGGACATTTTCGCCGCTCCGCTGCCCGAGGCGGAGGTCGTGATTGCGAATCTTTTTCTGCATCATTTTGAGGACAAGGCGCTCGCGCATCTCGGAAAAAAGCTCCCGGCGAATTGCCGGATTTTTCTCGCGAGCGAGCCCGCGCGCCGCCGGCTCCACCTCGCGCAGAGCGCTCTGCTCACCGTGCTCGCGCTGCTGAGCCATGTGACGCGGCACGATATGCGGACGAGCATCCGCGCGGGTTTTCTCGGCGAGGAATTGCCGCGCGCGCTCGGTCTCGGCGGCTGGCAGTGGAAAATCGCGGCGACTTTCCTCGGCGCGTATCGCATGTGTGCCGTGCGTGCATGATGCGGCCGGTCTCCATCGCCGGCGGCGGGCTCGCCGGACTTTCGCTCGGCATCGCGTTGCGTTCGCGCGGCGTGCCCGTGAAACTGACCGAGGCGGGGAGCTATCCGCGGCATCGCGTGTGCGGTGAATTCATCTCCGGGATTGCGGATGCGGACCTCGATGCCCTCGGCATTCGCGATCTTTTTTCCGCCGCGCAAAAGCACACGACGACGGCGTGGTTCGACGGCCAGCGGCCGATGTGGAATCGCTCGCTGCCCTCGGCGGCGTACGGGCTCAGCCGGCATTGGCTGGATGCCGCGCTCGCGGATCGTTTCGTGGTGGCGGGTGGTGAACTCCGGTGCGGCGAGCGACTGGAAAAAGCGGGCGAGGGCGTCGTGTGGGCGGCGGGCCGCGCGAAGCAGGCGTCCGGCTGGCTGGGACTCAAGGCGCATTTCGAGGGGCTCACGCTGTGCGCGGATTTGGAAATCCATCTGCAAAACGGCGGCTACGTCGGCCTCACGCGCGTGGAAAATTCGCGCGTGAATGTCTGCGGTCTCTTCCGGCGCGGCGAGAGTGTGCAGGGCGGAAACGCGCTCGCCGTGGCCACGCAGGAAGCCGGTCTCGCCAGTCTCGCAGAGCGTTTGCGCGGCGCGCAGATGGTGCCCGGATCGCTGAAAGGCGTGAGCCATTTTTCCCTCGGCTGGCAGCGCGCGCGGCCCGATGGACGCGTGACCGTGGGCGACTCCGCCGCGATGATTCCGCCATTCACGGGCAACGGGATGACGATGGCTTTTCAAAGCGCGCTGGCCGCGGTCGAGCCGCTCGCGCGCTGGAGCGAAGGTGCGGCGAAGTGGGAGGACGCAGCCGTGGAAATTTTCTGCGCGCATCGAAAAATGTTTGCGCGCCGACTGCGATGGGCGCGGGTGCTGCAGTCGCTGCTCATGAATCGCGTCGGGAGAAAAGTCGCCACAACGCTGATTTCGTGCGGCCTCGTCCGCTTCGAATCCGTTTACCGTAAAGTGAGATGACCATGCGACCCGGCAAATACTTTACGCAACCCGCCGCCGTTTGGATTACAGATTGTGCCGAATGAAGCTCGCCAGCATCGCCACCGCCCTCCCGGAACGTTCATGGACTCAGCGCGAGTGCTGGGAGGGATTGCGCGACGCGCCGTTTGTGCGCGACCTCACGCAGCGCTCGCAGAATATTTTGGAAATGGTTTTGCTCGGCGAATCCGGGATCGACCGGCGGCATTTTGCGGCGGAAAAGCTGGGCAATCTTGTCGGCCGCAGCGCGCAGGAACTCAGCGAAACGTACGAGCGCGAAGCTGCGCGGCTCGGAACGCGCGCGCTGGCCGCGGCGCTGGAAAAGGCCGGAGTGGGCGATGTGGACGCGCTTTTTGTTTGCACCTGCACCGGCTATCTCTGCCCGGGTTTGAGCAGCCACATCGCGGAAGCCGCGGGACTTTCGCCGACGACGTATCTCGTGGACGTCACGGGCGCGGGGTGCGGTGCGGCGATTCCGGCGCTGCGTTCCGCGTGCAATTATCTCGCCGTCCATCCGAGTCACCGCGTGGCGGTCGTGGCGGTGGAGATTTGCTCGGCGGCATTCTACGTGAATGATGATCCCGGCGTGCTCATCAGCCTGTGTCTTTTTGGCGACGGTGCGGCTGCGGTGGTCCTCGATGGCGCTTCGGACGGCGGCTGGCGGTTCGGCAAATTCCAGTCGCTGCATCTTCCCGCGGAGCGCGAGAAAATTCGTTTTGTGAATCGCGATGGCAAGCTGTGCAACCAACTGCACAAAGCCGTGCCGTCCGTCGCGGCCGACGCGGTCGCGGGACTTTATCCCGGTGCGAATGGCCACGCCGCGCCGCAGATCATCAGCCACTCCGGCGGGCGCGATGTGCTCTCCGCGATCCGCTCGCGCCTGCCCGGCCACGAGCTCGCCGAGGCGGAGGGCGTGCTCCGCGATTGCGGGAACATGAGCAGCCCGTCCGTGCTTTTTGCCGCGGAGCGCGCGCTGGCCGCGAACGGCAGCACGCCGGATCGGCTGTGGCTCGTCTCGTTCGGCGCGGGCTTCGCGTGCCACGCGTGCTCGCTCGAGCGCGAGCGGTAAAGTTCTTGCGTCGCGGCTACTCGCCCGCGGCGAGCGGCACGGGCGTCGCGCCTTTTTGCACGGCCCAGAGGTAGCTCTGCGAGCAGACGAAAAGCGTGCCGTTTGCTGCGACGGGCGTGGAGTAGGCGCTCGAGCCGAGCGTGACTTCCGAGAGCAATTTTTTCTCCCGGCCGGCGGCGAGGGTCACGAGTTTCTTCTTCGTGCAGACGTACACTTTTCCGTCCGCGACGAGCGGCGTGCTCCACGTTTCGGATTCGGTGTCGTGCAGCCATTGCAGCTTGCCGGTTTTTTCATCGAGGCAATGCACGCGACCGGCGAGGTCCGCTGTGTAGAGCAGGCCGTCGCGGATCGCCACGCTGCTGATGCTGCGCTCGATGCCGTCGTACTTCCACACGCAGCCGGTGTGCGTGATGTCGCCAGTCTTCGAAGCATCGATGCAATGCAGGATGCCGCGCCCGCGCCCGTGCATCGGATCCTGGCCGATGGTGCAGTACACCCGCCCCTCGTGAAAGACGGGCGACGCGATGATTTCGCTCGGCCCGAGGAAGGTGCCGTCGTTCTGGTTCGTCGTGTACTTTTTGCGCTTGTCGCCGACGTAGTAATTGAACGGTTTGCCGTCGCCGAGTGGGTCGCGGTAGTTCGGCGGATCGCAATCGTAGATCCACACTTTTTGCAAATGCACCGGCTGCTCCGGCACGGAAGTCAGCGCCGCGAACGCGTAGCACACGCCGTCGCCGCCGCCGAAAAACACGAGCCGTTTTCCATGCACCACGCCGACCGTCGGCGGCGACCACAAGCAGTGCCACATCGTGTGGCCGAGGTCTTCGGTGTCGGTCGCGAGCAGCTTGCCGGTTTTCGCATTCAGCGCGATGAAGCTCGGCGCGTCTGGCCGCAGGCAAAACGTGTGCTCGTGGTTCACGCCGTTCGCGGAAGTGCAGTATAAAATATCGCCATCAACCAGCACCGAGCACGCCGCGACATCGTGCGGGCAGATGCCGAGTTCGCTCACGAGATCGTATTTCCAAATGATGTCGCCGTCGGTTTTTTCCAGCGTCGCGGGTGGGTTGTTCGCGCCGGCGATGTACTTCGCCTCGTCCTGAAACGCGCCGTCGTTCCCATTCGCCTGCCCATGCACATCGAGGCACAAAATTTCGCACGCACTCGTGACGACATACACGCGATCGCCGGCGACCGTCGGCGCGGAGCACACGCCGAGACTCTGCTGGCCGTAGTGCGCGTCCTTCGGGAGCTGATCCTTCGGTCGCACCGGCACCGGCAGCCGCCAGAGCATCTTGCCCGTCTTTTCATCGAGGCACCAGACCATGCCGCCTTTCGTGCGTTTCAGCCGCGCGTCGCCCTGCAGGCTGGCGTCGTCGGTGCCGACAAAAATGCGGCCGTTCGCGACCGTGGGATTGCCGCAGATGAGGTTGCCGAGCTTCGCGACCCAGCGGACATTTTCCGTCGTGCCCGGCAGCATCCCGTCGCCCTTCGCGGATTTTTCGCCGGGCTTGAAAGTGTCGGGCAAATTCTTCTCCGCGGAGACCATGTTCCGCCCGAGATCCGCGCCGCCCCACGCGGGCCAGTCGGCGGCGTGCGCGGACAGCGCGAGAAAAAAGGACATTGCGAGAGACAGGGCGGCTGGGTGGGTCATGGTGGAAAATTCCGATGCGGTGCGCCGTGAACAACTCCGCAGCCGCGACGATGGTAGCCCCATTTCCGAAAATCTTCCGATCCGCCATGAACACTCCTGACGCAGACAAGCCGATCCCGACGGTGCGACATTCCGCGTCCCTCGGATGGCGAGGATGCATTCAACCACGGATTGCACGGATTGCGCGGATGGTGCGGATGATTGCGTGCAGACCAATTTCCCATCCGTGCCATCCGCGAAATCCGTGGTCCTTCTTTGATCGCGGTGCGTGTTTTTGGAAAAATTTCATCCGTTCGCTCTCCGCATTCGCTTGCCTCGCAGTCGCGCTCGCGGCGGACCTGCCATCGCCGGAGGAATACCGCGCGAACTGGCCGCGCTTCCGCGGGCCGGAGGGCGGCGGCGTGTGCGCGGAGTGCGATGTGCCGCTGACGTGCGATGTGCAGACCGGCGCGAACATTGCGTGGTCCGTCGCCGTGCCGGTGGCCGGTTTCAGTTCGCCCGTGGTGTGGGGCAGCCGCGTCTTTCTTTCCGGCGGCGACGAGGCGAAGCGCGTGGTGATGTGCTTCGATGCCTCGACGGGAAAACTGCTCTGGCAGACCGTCGTGCCGAAGACCGCGGGCAGTCCCGACACGAATCCCGAAGTCCCCGACCAGTGCGGCATGGCCGCGGGCACCGTCGCGACCGACGGGCGGCGCGTGTATGCGATGTTTTCCAATGGCGATCTCGCTGCGGTCAATTTCGACGGCAGCGTCGCGTGGGCGAAATTTCTCGGCACGCCGAAGAATCCATACGGCCACGCGACTTCGCTCCTCACTTGGGAGGATCGCGTGATCGTGCAGTTCGATCAGGGCGAGGTGGATGACAAACTGAGCAAGCTGACTGCGTTCGACGGCGCGACCGGCGCGGTCGTGTGGCAGCAGCCGCGCGCCGTGGGTGCTTCGTGGGCGACGCCGATTATTTTCGCCGCCGCCGGAAAATCGCAGCTCGTCACCCTCGCAAACCCATTCGTGATTTCCTACGCGCCGAAGGACGGCGCGGAACTCTGGCGCGCGGATTGTCTCGACGGCGAGGTGACGCCGTCGCCGGTCTTCGCGGGCGGCACGCTTTTCATCGTGAGCCCGGCAAACAAGCTGCAAGCCATCCGCCCCGACGGCCAGGGCAACGTGACGAAGACGCATCTCGGCTGGATCGCGGAGGACGGCATCCCGGACGTGACGAGCCCCGTGAGCAACGGCGAGCTGATTTTCGTGGTGAACAACGCGGGCGTGACGACCTGCTACGACGCGAAGGACGGCAAGAAACAGTGGGAGCACGATTTTGACGAAGCCTGCAATGCGTCGCCGAGCATCGTGGGCGGCAGGCTGGTGCTCATCACGAGCAGCGGGACGCTGATCGCGGTCGAAGCCGGGCGTGAATTTAAGGAACTCGGCCGATCGGCGCTCGGCGAAAAAGTTTTCGCGAGCCCGGCGTTCGCGCAGCGCCAAATTTTCGTCCGCGGGGTGAAGCACCTGATTTGCCTCGGGGCGAAAGCCGCGGAGCCTGCGAAGCGGTGAGCAAAACGCGGGGAACTTATTTTTGGGAGCCCGCGCTCACATTGCCAATTGCATTCGTGAAGACCGAAAATACTGTGCGCGCTCATGCGACCCAAATGTTCCTCCATCCCCCCTGGCCTCGTCCGGCCCGCATCCCAAAATGTCCGGTGCCCGAGCGGTGCCGCGAGAGTTTCGCAGTCGGACGGTAGAGCCGGGATGAAAGCGCTGGCGGGCGGGATTCTCGGCGCGGCGGCGCTGGTGCTGGCGGGAGGGATGCAGCGGGCGGAGGCTTGCGAACTGTGCGCGATTTACACGGGAGACCATCCCGGCGGCGGGGCGGCGGGGAGTTGGTTCACCGGGGCGGCGGAGCAGTTCACGAGCTTTGGCAGCCTGCAACTTGACGGGCGCGAGATTCCGAACGTGGCGAATCAGAGTCTGGAGAGTTCGACCACGCAGTTCATCCTCGGATATAACTTCAACGACCATTTTAGCCTGCAGGCGAATATTCCATACATCCACCGGACCTTCCGCCGGCCAAGTGACACCGGGACCGAGCAGGGGAGTGAATCGGGGCTCGGAGATGCGATCCTCGTCGGGAGGCTGCTGCTTTTGCGCAAGGACACGGCGGACAGTTCCTTTACTTGGAGCCTGCTGGGCGGGCTGAAGTTTCCGACGGGAGATACTTCGCAGCTTGCGGATGAGACGAGGCGGCTCAGTGCGCTTTTGGATTCCTTTGGCACGACGCACGGGCATACGCACGGGAATAACTCAGCGGAAAGCGCCATCCACGGCTATGATCTTACCCTTGGCAGCGGGTCCTTTGATGCGCGCCTCGGCACGAGCTTTCGTTACTCGCACAACCGCGCGTTTTTCAATGCTTCGGTGCAGTATGCCATCTGCACGGAGGGCGACTATGGCTATAGGTTTGCCAATGACACGACTTGGGACGGCGGGCCGGGTTACTTCCTGCTTTCCGACCCTTCCTATAAGCTGGCGTTGGAGGCGGCCATTTCGGGCGAACACAAGGGATCGGATACTTACAAGGATCAGCCGGTGGATTCGACGGGGTTCACGGTTGTCTATTTTGGACCGAAGCTGACCTACACTTGGAAGGACCGGCTGACCGCGCACATCGGCGTCGATTTTCCGGTAAGTATCTCGAACAGCGGATTGCAGGCCGTGCCGGGGCCCCGGCTGCGGGCGGGCCTTACCTGGATGTTTGGTCCGGGCGCGGAGAAGGCGGGAAGTCCGACATCCGCGCATAAGTCTTATAAGTCCGTGGTCAGCGGTCCCGATGCGGCACCGATGTGGGCGCCGGCACCGACCTCGAGATTTTACGGCGGTGCGGAATATCTCATGTGGTGGGTGAAGGACGCGCCACTTTCCATCCCGCTGATCTCGGCGGGGCCGGTGGCGACGACGCATCACGGACTGCTCGGCGTGCCGGCGCAAAATGGAGCGGACTCCACGGTGCTCTACGGTGCACCGCACGCGCCGGCGCAGGGCGGGGACGACAATCAGCGGTTTCAAAATTTCTCGGGCCTGAGGCTGAAGCTTGGCTATTCCTTCGGCGACGACCACAAATTCGGCGTGGAGGCGAGCGCATTTGCCTTGCAGCAACAAAGTGCAGGCTATGGTTCGCACGGCGATGACACTGGCAATCCGGTGCTCGGCATTCCGGTCTATAACAGCATTCCCTACACGATCGGAACCATGACCGTGCGCGCCGGCGAGGACAGCCTGCCTTACTCCCTGCCGAATGATCCGGCGCGCTCGCGCGGCAGCGGAGTTATCGCCGGTGCGGCGTTGGTGGTGAATAAGCTGGAGCTATGGGGCGCGGAGTTAAATGGGGTCATTAGTCTGTACCGCAAGCCGTCGTGGGAACTGTCGGCCTTGGCGGGAGTACGTTACGTGCAACTCAGTGAGAGCCTAAACCTGACCGCGCAAATCCAAGGAGTGTCGGGGTTTTACCGGGGGCAGTTTGGCGTGGTGACGGATGGATTTTCGACGAAAAACGAGTTCATCGGCGGGACGCTGGGACTGCGCGAGAGTTACTCGACCGGCCGGCTCTCGGTGGATGTGACGGCGCGGGTGTCGCTCGGTGTGAGCCATGAAATACAAAATGTGGCCGGCGGGTTTTATTCGATCAATTTCAGCGCGCCCTATGCCACGGGGACGCAGGGCGTTTTTGCGCAGCCTGCGAATGAGGGGCGCACTTCGTCGGATAAGTTTGCGGTGGTGCCGGAAGCGCAGATTAAGATTGGCTATGCGCTGTCGCCGCGGTTGCGGGCGACGCTGGCCTACGACTTTCTCTACTACAGCAATGTGATGCGACCGGGTAATGAGATAAATCGCGAGATTCCCAAAGGACAGACCTTTAACCAAGCGGACCCGCGCGTGAGCACGACGAGCCCGTCGCGCCTCTCCAATACGACGGACTTCTTTGCGCACGGCGTCAGTGTGGGCATGGAGCTTAGGTTCTAAGTCAGTCGGCCAAGCCACTGAGACAACTAAGGCGTGAGAACAAGTCTGCAACTTACCAATTAAGGCATGGGTCAAATTGCCGCCGGGGGGACTTTGTCGCGATGACTTCAGCGGCGATCGGCATCGGGGCGGCCTTGGGTTCGGCTGCTTCCTGGGCGCTCGGGGCGATTCTTTTCAAACGCATCGGGGAAAGCATGTCGCCGCTGGCGATGACGCTGCTGAAGGCGGTGGTGAGCGTCGTCCTGCTTGGGATCGCGCTGGTTTTTCTCGGCTTCACGACTATCGCCACACACGATCTGGGGATGCTGGTGGCGAGCGGGTTGGTGGGCATTGCGCTGGGGGACACGCTGTTTTTTGCCGCGCTGCAGCATCTCGGGCCGCAGACGCTGGTGGTGCTGATGATGGTCGGCCAAGTCGCCACGGCGCTGCTCGCGCTCGTCTGGCTCGGCGAGCGGCCGACGCCGCGGGCGTGGCTGGGAATCGCGTGCGTGCTCACGGGCGTGGCGATCGTGCTGTGGGCGAATCTTTCCGGCGACCGTCAGCGTTCGCGGACGCGGGGCATCGTGCTCGGCCTGCTTTCGGTCGCGTGCATGGCGGTGTCGGTAATTTTTGCGAAGCAAGGGCTCGATAGCGGCGCGGCGGAAACGATGCAGCAGACCATGCAGGCGACCTGCGTGCGGATGCTCGCCGGAGCGGCCGGCATCGCGCTGGTGGGAGTATGCACGGGGCGCCTGCGGGCGTGGTTTGCCGAGGGGAGGACGGCGGGTCTCGCGGGGCCGTTTTTGTTCGCGGTGGCGGTGGTGACTTTCGGCGGATTCTGGCTGTCACTGCTCGCGATTCGCCATGTGGATGTGGCAATCGCGAACACGCTGAACTCGCTCGAACCGGTGTTCGTGCTGCCGCTGGCGGCGCTTTTGCTGAAAGAAAAAATCACCCCGGTGCAAATCGTGGGCACACTGACCGCGCTCGCTGGCGTGGTCGTGCTTTGCAACGCATGAGCGCCGCGTTTTTAGTGGCGGGAGATTCCAAATGAGCTCGACTGTTGAGGCGTCTGATCTGTTCAAGTCGGTGTTACACTCTTTTCACATTTCGTTCTTGAAATCTGCCCGCGCTTAACTGAATCTTTACAAAACCAACCCAACAACGGAGGATTGACGAGATGATCACCACCCTGACTAAAGACGAAACTGTTGGCACGACACAGCCGCTGGTGGCAGCGCTTTCGGCCGGAAATTTTTCGAGAGAGACGCTCCGGCGAGGCCTCTTGGCGAGGGGGGCGCAGCAGGCAGAGCTGTTTGCGCTGGCTCGGCAGCGGCGCGATGCCGTTTGGCCCGCGAAAGAGGTCGAGACGCGCAGCGTGATCGAGCTTTCGAATGTCTGCCAGCAGAGCTGCAACTACTGCAGCATGGCCAAGGAATCGAAGCTGAAGCGCTACGTGATCAAGATGGATCCGCTGATGGAGCAGGTGGACTTTTTATACTCGATGGGCCGCCGGGTGATCCTGCTGCAGTCAGGCGAAAACGACTCGGATACGTTCGTCAATTACGCCGCGAAGTGCTGCACGGAAATCAAGCGGCGCCACGTGGATCTCGAAATCATCCTGTGCATGGGCAATCTCAGCCACGACCAATACGTCCGGCTGAAGGAAGCGGGTGCGGACCGCTACATCCTGAAATTTGAATCGTCGAGCCCGTCGCTCTACTCGACTTGGAAGCCGAGCGACACGCTCGACCAGCGCCTCGCCTGCCTGCAGGATCTCGTGGACATCGGCTACAAAGTCGGCACCGGCAACATGGTCGGCATGCCTGGGCAGTCGCTCGACGACGTGATTGATGACATTGAACTGCTCGGGAAATTCGATCTCTCGATGATGAGCTGCACCGTTTTCATCCCCGGCGAAATGTGCAACTACCACGACCAGCCGATGGGCGATGTGGAAATCGCGCTCAACCAAATGGCCCTCATGCGCATCATGTATCCGAAGCGGCTGATGCCCACAACGAGCTGCCTCGAGCGGGGCAAGCCGGGCGGACAGGTTTTCGGACTGATGGCCGGCGCGAACACCGTGACGATTCACGATGGCACGCCCGAGCAGTTCAAAAAGCTGTTCCCGATCTATTCCACGGACCGCTGCTCGCCCGGCTTTGCGCGCTGCGAAGACATGGTCGGCAAAACGGACCTGCGCTTCGGCAAAGCGCCGCTGATTTAACTTTCCCCACCTTTTCCGCAACCTTCCCCAAACAAAGAATCCTACCGCCCTATGAACGCAGCACTGCTCGACCCCACAGCCATCAACCCCAAGCTCCTCGCGCCTCACGAACTTCCGCCGACGTGGGACGCTGGCCCGCTCGACCGCGCCGCGCTCGTGGAAAAGGCGAAGGAGCGGCTGGAGGATTTCCACCGCGTGCGCGACGCCGGCCTCGTGAACAAGCGTGGCGATTTTTACCCGTCCGTCCACTATCCGCCGATCACGATGTATCCGCCGATGAGCGACGACGAGCTGCTCGAAGGCTACACGCTGCCCGCCGATGGCGCGGTGGATGTGTATGCGCACGTGCCGTTTTGCAATTCGCACTGCGTCTTCTGCCACTATCCCGTGAAACTCGGCCCGCAGGTGGACGAGAAGCAGAAATACATCAACGCCTTCATGAAGGAGACGGATATCTGGCGCGACCGCCTCGGCGTGGATCGCATCAAGGCGCGCTCGGTCCTCGTCGGCGGGGGCACGCCGACGTTCCTCACCACGGATCAGTTTGAGCGGTTTCTCGTCGGCTTCGTCGAGCGCGTGGACCTCTCGATTTGCCGTCAGTTTAACTATGACGTCGATCCGAACACGCTCATCGGTCCCGATGGCGAAAAGCGCCTTGCGCTCATGCGCGAATACGGCGTGGACCGGCTGACCATCGGCGTGCAATCGCTGAACATGTCCATCCTCAAGAAAATGGGCCGCCACCACGGCAAGAACGAGGCGCTGCAGGCGATTCGCGAGACGCTGGATGCGGGCTTCATGGTCAACATCGAGTTCATTTTCGGCTACCCCGGACAGACTGTGGACAACTGGCTCGACGTGATCGAGGAAGCCTGCCAGCTCGGTGTGCATGAGATTCAGCTCTATCGTCTGAAGGTCGAGGCTTACGGCGACCACCAGGGCGCGGTGAAAAACTACGTCAACAACAAACCGGAGGAATATCCCGACAACGAGACGCAGTTCATCATGAAGCAGGCGGCCATCCTCATGCTGAACCACTACGGCTACACCGAAAACCTGCGCCGCGTCTTCTCGCGCCGTCGGGGCGACTATTCGGTGTACGCGCACAACCAGTGCTGCGTGCAGTTCGACCAGATCGGGATTGGCTTAACCGCGTTCAGCAGCCTGCGCGACCGCTTCGCGCTCTGCACGCAGAACTTCGACGAATACTACTCGTCCATCGAGAGCGGACATCTGCCGATCAACCGCGGCTACCGGCGCAACGCCGACGATCAGGCGCGCTGGGCCATCGTCTTGCCGATCAAAAACCGCAACGTGCGCATGGCGAATTACCGCCGTCTCACCGGCCTGCCGATGGACGAAGTTTTCCGCGGCAAGATCGACGCGCTCAAGGCGCACGGACTCGTGTATGAAACGGAACGCGCCATCGGCGTCACCACGCTCGGAGCGTTCTTCGCCGACGAAGTCGCGCAGCAGTTCCACAACACCGATTTCATCCCGTATCCGCGGGAAGATTACGCCGAGGGGCCGTTGAATCCGTATCTCAACCAGTCGCTGTTCTAACTGCGGCGAGCGCCGCTTCCGTCCGTAGGCGCGGGCGGAAGTTCGCGCAGATTTGCACCTCCGAGCGCACCTTCGGGTCACGGCTGAGTCGTTTCTGCAGCGAGTTTTCACGACACGCTTCTGTTCAAACTTGGGGTTTCCGCCGCTGCGAATAGGGGGGATGTGAGGTTGCGATTGCATCCCGGCATCGGCGCGTCCACTCTCCCGCGCCGAAAATTTTTACCTATGAAAACCGTGGCGTTTCGCCGTCCGCTCTTCTCCTTCCTCGCCGTTCTCGCCTTGGTTCCCTCCGTCGGATTTGCCGACGAAAAAACCGCGGTGTCGGCGGACACGGTCATCAATGTCACTTCGAAATCCTCGCTCATCCACTTGGGCAGTTTGGATTCTTTCGACGTCACGCAAGGCGGGAAGGATGCTGCGCGCAGCATCCTTGATTTCTTGGAAAAAGGTGATCGCGGTGCGGCAAAAAACGCGATCACGATTTACGCGCGCATCATTCCGGATGAAAATTTCGGCGGCGAGTACACCGCGCTCCAGTGGCTCATGGAATGCGAACTCGCGCCGGAGCATGTGCGCAACGACGAGTTCCTCGCCGACCCATTCGTCCGCAGTTTCCGCAATTTTCTCGCGGCGGACAACTGGAAGAACTTCCGCGAATTCATCCGCAGCAAATATCACCTCGACGAAATCCCCGGTGCAAAACAGGATCCGGATTCCGCGACTCGCAGCCGCTTCATGGAGGACTTCATCCTCTTTGCAAATCCGCGCCGCGAGGCTTGGGAGAAGACGAGCAAGATGATCGCCGCGCTCGAGCTGAAGCCGGGCGAGAAGGTCGCCGACATCGGCAGCGGCCCCGGCTATTTTTCCTTCCAGTTTGCGAAGCTCGTCGGGCCGACCGGAAAAGTTTTCGCGATCGACAACAACAACGATCACCTCATTTACCTGAAAAAAGTGATCGGCGATTTGCACATCCCGAACGTCGTGCCCGTCATGCCGCGCGAGGGAAACATCGGCGTGCCGGAGAAAGTGGACCTCATTTTCATGTGCTCGCTCTACCACAATCTCTACGCGATCATGACCGACGAGGAGCGCGCCGAGATGATCGGCAGCGTGAAGGCCATCATGAATCCCGGCGCGCGTTTCGTCCTCGTGGACAACGGCCCGGTCGAGGGCAAGCTCCCCTACCACGGCCCATACATCGCGCGCGAACTGATCATCAGCCAGTTCCGGCACATGGGCTTTGAACTCGTCGGCACGCACCAGTTCATTCCGCAGCGTTACATGCTCACTTTCAAATTGCGCGCCGACGCGCCGGCGGCTGGGGCAAAGGTGCCAGACGCTCCGAAGCTCAGCATCCCCGAGGGCGGCATCGTCGTGCATGACCTGCACAAAATCCCTGCCACCCCCGGCATCGCCGAGATCGTGGATGGCGACGCCGGAAAAATCCGCGTGCTCTCGCAGCGCTCGCTGCTCCGAGCGCAGCTTCCCGGCACCTCCGCGACCTACACGAATGCGGGCCGCGCCGCTGCCGAGGCGATGCTTGAGGCGCTGCGCAAAAAGGACGCGGTGAAATTGAAAGCCGCGCGCGAACTTTACACCCCGCTCATCCCGAAGGAGCGCATCGGCGACGAGTACTCCGCTCTGCAATGGTTCTGCGACTACGCGCTCACGCCCGAGGCGGAGCGCGCGAAGCTGATCCCGAATCCGCTCGTCGCGGACTACGTCGCATTTTTTGCCGGCGACGATTTCAAAAGGCTGACGACGTATCTCAAAAACAAGTACGTCCTCGAAGAGCTGAAACCCATCCTCGAAGATCTGAGTAAAAAAGAATTGGAGCGTGAGAAAGGCCTCGGCGTGCTCATCGCGGAAGCGCTCACGCCGTCCTCCCCGCGGACGCTCACGGCGACGCGCAACGCCAACAAGGGCGGGCCGGTGGTCCTCGCCGAGGAGAAACAGACCGAACTCGAGGACGCGCTCCCCGCGCCGTATCCGCTGCTGCCGCTCGACATCAGTTCGGACACGCTCATCGAGTGGTGGGAATACCTCGTCTTCATGAACCCGCGCCGCGGCGAATGGGAGCACACGGATCAAATGCTCGGCGCCCTCGACATCAAGCCCGGCCAGACCATCGCCGATGTCGGCAGCGGCGCGGGATATTTCACGTTCAAATTCGCAGACATGGTTGGCAAAACCGGCAGTGTGCTCGCGTTGGACCTCGTGAAGGATCAGCTCGAAAATCTGCACCGCTCCGCCACGGCCGCGGGCATCACGAATGTGAAGACCGTCCTCTCGAAGGAAAACGACGCCACGCTGCCGGAAAACTCGATTGACATGGCCTTCCTCTGCTCGCTCTACCACGCGACCTACGTGAATTCGATCGAGTATGTGAAGGACGGCTTCGTCGGCAGCCTGCGCAAGGCGCTCAAGCCCGGCGGCAAGCTCGTCATCGCCGACAATATGCCGCTGCCCGACAAGGCCGGCGGCTACTATGGCCCGCGCATCGCGAAGGAAATGCTCATCGCGCAGCTCACGCACTACGGGTTCAAATTTTCCACCTACGCGCAGTTCGTCCCGCAGCGATACGTGCTCATTTTCACGGTGGAAAAATAGCGCGCTCCGTCCTTGCCGCCGCGGCGCAATTATTTGATTCATCAGCCCATGAGCGACGAAAACAGCGCACCAACTTTCCGGGCCCGCGTTTTTTACCACTGGAAAAAACCCGGCGAAAAGGAACGCCACGGCTTCTCGATGGGCATGGTGACCGCGCGGGAAAAGACGAACGAAGGCGTGCTCGTCGCGCTCAAGGAGCAGCATGAAAAGCTGCGCGAGTTCGACCTGTTCATCGACAAACTCGAATGGCGCTGAGACGCTCTGGGCGCGAACAGAAGCACCGTTAGGCACCGGGCGGAGGCCCGCGCCGCCGCGCTCTGCCGAGCGCGCCCACGCCGTAAAGCCGCGTTGCGGCTTCATGTAATTTTCCGTCTCTGCGCGCGTCTCCAAGTACGCACAGCCATCGAACGAAATCGCCTCCATGAAAAATTTCTCCCTGCCCTCCTTCTCAGCGCGCCGTTGATTGCCATGTGCGGCGCAGCGACTCTCACCGTGGCAGACGCCGAGGCACGCGTCCGCATGGCGATGCAGATCGCGCGTGAGACCAACGACCACACGCTCGTCGAAAGCGTGGAAAAACTCAGGCGCGATTTCAAGCGCGGCTTGCCGGCGGACGCGGACGATGAGCTGCGCAAAGTCGAGCAGTCCGTCGGTCTCGATCCTGGCGGCTGGTCCATGGCGGGACAGCCGCTCTTTCATCCGAACGCGGCGATGCTCGAAAAGCTCAAGCCCGTCGGGCCAAAGCTCGACACCGCGATGAAGTCGGACAACTCCGCCGCCGTGCGCGCGGTCACGGAGGAGATGCGCGCGATTCTCGGCGAGCAGGCGGGCGTGCCAGACGGACGCCGCGCTGGGAGCAAAGTGCCGCCGAAATCATTCACGGAGGCCGAGGCGGCGAACCTTTTCCTCGACGCGCTCAAGAGCGAGACCGAACTGAACCGCACGCTGTCCGAGGGCAGGCCGCTGCCGGATAAAATGGCGCGCACCTACGCGTACATCCTGCGCGGCGTGGTCATGATTCGTCCTTTCGCGGGGAAGCACCGCCCCGGCGATCTCGCCGCGCTCGACCGGCTCACGCGCGGACTCGCGGGCATCCTCACGGCGATGCAGCAGCCCGAGGGGCATTTTCCCTTTCCCGATTTGCGCGGGAAAAACATCCGCTTCGGCGACATGATCACGAAGGCGCTCGCCGAGGGAAGAATCGCGGTGCGCGACGGCTGGGTCGTCTCGGCGGCACCGGATGGCGGCACGCAGTTCGACACCGGGCTGTGCGGCACCGCGCTCCTGCTCGCGGGCGAACTCCATCACAGCGACGAGTGGAAACGCGCCGGCCTGCGTGCCGCGGACTGGGCGCTCGGCCAGCCGTGTTGCGCAAATTTCAACTACAACGCGTTCTCCGACTCGCTGCTCGCGCACGCGGCGCGCGTGACGGGCGACGCGAAATATCTCGACGGCGCACTGCGGAAATTCCGCGTCGGTGTCGCGTCGGGGCAGGCGCCGAATGGCCGCTGGCTCGACCCGCACAACGCGCGCACGGTCTATCATCTCATCATCCTGCGCGCGCTCGGCGATCTCGCGACCGCGCTGCCTGCGGGCAAACGCGGCGAAGTTGAGTTGGTCGCGAAGCCCGCGACTCGCGCGCTGCTCGATGAGTTCGACGCGATGGGCCTCACTGTCGAGGCGCTGCCGGAACTGATCACGCTGGCGAAAATCTTCCCCGACGACGCGCGCCTCGCCGCCGCCGTGCAGACGATGGCTGCGAGTCTCATTTTGAAAAGTACCGACGGCACGCGGCTGAAAATGGGCGCGTCCCCTCATCAGCTCGCCGCGCTGCCGCTCGCGACGAAGTGAGGACGGAAGACAGGCGTCCCGCCTGTCTTAGCAAACGGGCTTCCAGCCTGTTTTTCCGCAGGCGGCACGCCCGTGCGACCGGACAGCCGGGACGGCTGTCTTCCCTCGCGCCTGCTCCGCTTGACAGCGACCACGCGAGCGCGGACACACGCGCGTGCCACTGCTCGAAGTCCGCCATCTCAGAGTTTATTTTCCGATCCGCACCGGTGTTTTCCGACGGCACACGGATGATGTGAAGGCGGTGGATGATGTTTCATTTGCCGTCGAGCGCGGCACGACCGTCGGGCTCGTGGGCGAGAGCGGGAGCGGGAAAACGACGATCGGCCGCGCGCTGCTGAAACTGATCCCGGCGACTGCGGGCGAGGTTCTGTTCGAGGGGCGCGATGTGCTGCCGATGCGCGAAGGAAAATTTCGGCCATATCGCCGGCGGATGCAGATGATTTTTCAGGATCCGTTCGGTTCGCTGAATCCGCGGCTTTCGATTTTCCAAATCGTCGGCGAGGCGCTGGAGATTCATTTTCCCGCGATGACGCGCGAGGATCGGCGGGCGCGTGTGGCGGAACTGATGAAGCAGGTCGGCTTGAAGCCGGAGATGATGGAACGGTATCCGCATGAGTTCAGCGGCGGGCAGCGGCAGCGCATCGGCATCGCGCGCGCGCTGGCGGTGAAGCCGGAGTTCATCGTGTGCGATGAGCCGGTGAGCGCACTCGATGTGAGCGTGCAGGCGCAAATCGTGAATCTGCTCCAGGATTTGCAGGACGAGCTCGGCCTCACGTATCTTTTCATCGCGCACGATCTCGCGGTGGTGGAACACATCAGCGATCAGGTGCTGGTGATGTATCACGGCAAAATCGTGGAGAGCGCGTCCGCGGAGCAAATTTACGAAAACCCGCAGCACGAGTACACGCGGAAGCTGCTCGCGGCGGTGCCGAAGTTTGCCTGAGCGCATGGACCAAAGGGCGGAAGTTAAACGCGGAGACGCAGAGACGCGGAGGACGACAAAGCAGGTGTCACCGCAGGCTTCATTTTGGTTTGCGTCTCTGCGTCTCTGCGTTTCAAACCCCAATTTCGGAAAATTTACCGGGCTGCGGGACGTTCGACGATGACTCCGCTTCTCCGGAAATTGCTCGGCATGAACTGGCTGCTTTTCGCGGCGGTGTTCGCGATTTCACTCGCGGGTGTGCTCTTCATCAATGGAGCTTCGTATCTGCATCCGAACGCGAGGTATTGGCAAAGTCAGGCGATGTTTGTGGGCGTGGGTTTCGTCGTTTTTCTCGTGGTCTCGCTGGTGGATTACCATTGGGCGAAATGGTTGGCGGTGCCATTTTACCTCGTGAGCCTTGTGCTGGTCGCGCTCACCTACACGAGCCGGGGCGTGGAGGTGAACGGCGCCAAATGCTGGCTGAAGCTGCCGGGCATGCCACCTTTCCAGCCGGGGCAAATGGCTGCCGTGGGCGGCATCCTCACCATCGCGCTTTTTCTTAGCTATGCGCGGCGCTGGCATCCGGCGATCCGAATCGCGGGCACCGGGATTATCGCCGCGCCGGCCATGGTGCTCATCATGAAACAGCCCGATCTCGGTATGACCATCGCTTGGGTGCCGGTGCTGTTGGCGCTGCTGTTTTTGAGCGGACTGCCTATCCGCTGGATGGCGTTGGTGGTGCTCGCGGGGCTGACGCTGGCTCCGCTGAAAATGAACTTTGGATTGAAGCCGTACCAGCGCGATCGCGTGGTCACGTTTCTCGATCCCGATGTAGATCCGCGCGGCACGAGCTACGGCGTGAACCAATCGCTGATCGCCATCGGCTCGGCGGGCCTTCGCGGGAAAGGGTTCAAGGCGCCAGACACGCAGCTTGAACTCGGGCTCATCCCCGCGGCGGAGGCGCACACCGACTACATTTTCGCAACGATCGGCGAGCAGTGGGGCTACCTCGGCGGCGTCACGCTGATCGGCGCGTTTGGCGTGCTCGTGATCGCGTGCATGCTCACCGCGGCGCGAGCGAGCGATCTTTTCGGCGTCCTCATTGTCGGTGGAATCACCGCGCAGGTTTTTTTCCACGTCTTTCAAAATATCGGCATGACGATCGCGCTGATGCCCATCACAGGACTGCCGCTGCCGCTCGTGAGCTACGGCGGGACGTTCGCGCTGATGCTCATGTTCAGCTTCGGCCTCGTGAACAGCGTGTGGGTGCATTCGCGCCGCGAGCCCGAGGAAGCGGCGGAAAAGTGAAAGCGGTGACTGGTGTCTGGTGAAAAGTGATCTGTCTCCTGTCTGCGCGAATCGCGTGGAGCGGCAGCACCAGTCACTATTCACCAGTCACCAGTCACAATCCGCAGTCGCGAAAAGCGCGACCAATCTCCGCAGGCGCACCCGGCACTACCCGCGCGATTTTTTCTGCAGACGTTTGAGTTTGCCGGCGAGGCTGGTGCGGACGGCGGAGTTCATCCGGTCGATGAAAAGGATCCCATTCAGATGATCCACCTCGTGCTGCACGGCGCGGGAAAGGAGGCCGCGCGCCTCGAATTCGATGGGCGAGCCGTCGAGTCTCCTCGCCTTCACTTTGACTGAAGTCGCGCGAACGATGTCACCATTCAGCTCCGGAAAACTGAGGCAGCCCTCGACGCCTTCCTCGGTTTCCTTGCCGAGTTCGATGATTGGATTCACGAGGATCAGCGGCATGAATTCGGCGATGCCGACGCTCTTGCCCTCGACGATCATTTCGCTCGGGCGGTCCTCGACGCCGCTCACGTCGATGACGGTGAGCTGGATCGGCACGCCGATTTGCTGTGCGGCGAGACCCACGCCATTGGCCGCGCGCATCGTCTCGAGCATGTCGTCGGCGAGCTTGCGCGCACGCTCATCGCCGTGGCTGACGGGCAGGCCCTTCGCGCGGAGCACCGGATTTCCGTATTGGACGATTTCGAGGACCATGGATGACGTTGTTTTAAGACGATGCGCGCGTCCGCTTGCCAGTGCAAGTTCGCGGCTCTCGCGATTTTCATGCGCCGCACCCGCGAGCCGGGTTGCCATCGCGGCGAGATTCGCTTTGCTTCTGCCATGAAAATCCTCGCCGCCCTCGCTCTCGCCGTCTCACTCAATTTCGCGCCGCACGCGACGGCCATCGAGCCGACGCAAAAATTGCCGACGGCCGCAGCGGTGAAGGACGTGACGCCGGACGAGGCGGCGAAACTGATGCAGGAAAAAACAGCGCTCGTGGTGGACGTGCGGACGCCGGATGAATTTGCGGAAGGGCACATCCCGGGAGCGGTGAACGTGGATTTTCTCGGCGATGATTTTGAAACGAAGGTTGCCGCGCTGCCGGCGGACAAGCCGCTGATCGTGCATTGCGCGGCGGGCAACCGCAGTTCGAAGGCCGTCGTGAAAATCGCGGCGGCGCAAAAAGGCGCGGAGATTTTCCATCTGAAGTCCGGCTTCAACGGCTGGAAGGCGGCGGGCAAGCCGGTCGAGGCGAAGCCGGCGGCAAAATAGTTCGGCGCTTGTCTCCGCCTCTCGTCGCGCCAGATCCTTCCGCCCGAAAATTCTCCCATGAAAAAATCCCTCCTCGCGCTCGCGGCCCTCGGCAGCAGCGCATTCGCCGCCGATCAGCTTTTCGTGGAGGCTGAGAGTTTCCGCGATCACGGCGGCTGGTCGCTCGACACGCAATTTATCGAGAGCATGGGCTCGCCGTATCTCCTCGCGCACGGCATGGGCGTGCCGGTGAAGGATGCGACGACGGCGGTGAAATTTCCGGCAACCGGGAAATACCGCGTGTGGGTGCGCACGCTCGATTGGGTGGCGCGTTGGAACGCACCGGGCGCGCCGGGGAAATTCCAAGTGGTCGTGGATGGGAAGCCGCTGGCCGAGACGTTTGGCACGAAAGGAAAGGCTTGGTCGTGGCAGGATGGCGGCACGATCGAAATCACGAATACGGAGACGCCGCTGGCGCTGCACGATCTCACGGGTTTCGAGGGCAGGTGCGACGCGATTTTTTTCACGCAGGATGCGGCGTTCACTCCGCCGAATGCAAACGATTCGAATGATCCGTGGCGGCGCGAGGCGCTGGGCTTTCCGGAGAAACCGGAAGAAGCCGGCACGTTTGATCTCGTTGTCGTGGGGGGCGGCTACGGCGGCACGGCGGCGGCGATTTCCGCGGCGCGCATGGGCTGCAAAGTCGCGCTGGTGCAGGATCGCGCGGTGCTCGGCGGCAATGGATCGAGCGAGGTGCGCGTGTGGGCGATGGGCGGCACGCGGCGCGGGAAGTATCCGAATCTCGGCGAGATCGTGGAGGAGTTTCAGGACGTCGCGAAGGAATCGCCGGGAAAATATGAGGAGTTCGGCGACGACAAAAAGGAGCAGCTCGTGCGCGCGGAAAAGAACATCGCGCTGTTTTTCAACAACCATGTGACCGGCGTGGAAATGCTGGAAAAACAGCACATCGCCGCGGTGATTTCGCTCGATGTGCGTTCGGGGATGAAGCGGCGTTTTGCCGGCCGGCTCTTCTGCGACGCGACGGGGCACGCGACCATCGGCGCGCTCGCGGGGGCGGAGCACACGATTCGCGAGAGCGAGCATCTCGGCATGTCGAACATGTGGCGGTGGAAGGATGCCGGGCAGCCGTCCACTTTTCCCGCGGTGCCGTGGGCGCTGCCGCTCGGGATGGACGACTTTCCGTATCCGCAGCGGTTCCACGCGCAGTGGTTTTGGGAGAGCGGTTTCAACAAGCATCCGATCCTCGGCCTCGAGGACATGCGCGATTGGAATTTCCGCGCAATTTACGGCGCGTTTAACGCGATGAAAAATGGCGGCGGCAAGGCGGAGCACGCGAATGCCAAGCTCGAGTGGGTTGCCTACATCGGCGGGCCGCGCGAGAGCCGGCAATTGCTCGGCGACGTGGTGCTCACGCGCGAGGACATCGCGGAGAAAAAGGAATTTCCCGACGGTACGGTGCCGACGACGTGGGATATCGATCTGCATTACCCGAAGGAGCAATTCGCGAAGGGCGCGGTGAGCGAGGATCCGTTTATTTCAAAGGCGGTCTTCGACAAGAGCGTGGACAAAAAGCACGGCTACCCGGTGCCATACCGCTGCTTCTATTCGCGGAACATCGAGAATCTTTTCATGGCGGGCCGCGATGTGAGTGTGACGCACGAGGCGCTCGGCA